>JAUZEX010000624.1 GCA_030838815.1 Actinomycetota bacterium | reverse complement strand
CCCGCCGGGCGGGCGCCGCTGGCCGAGGACCTGCACCGGCGCTGCGCCCGCGGCCTCAGCCCCTTCAAGGCACCCGTCCACATCACCGTGGCCGAGACGCTGCCGGCCGGGCCCACCGGCAAGGTCCGCCGGGCCGAGGTCCGTCGTCTGGCGGCCCAAAACCCCGCGACGGCGGCCGTGCCCCGCCTCCATCCCGTCCGCCGCTAGCGACCCGAGGAGACCCCCAATGAACCCTCAGTGGCTCGACTTGCCCGCCCGGTCCGCCAAGCCCCGGACGGCCGGTCTCACCATGGTGATCGACAACGGGCTGCCGACCGGGTTGTTCGCCGACGCGGTGGCCAGCAGCGCCGCCCACATCGACATCGTGAAGTTCGGCTGGGGCACCTGCATGGTGACCGCGGACCTCGACCGCAAGATCGGCGTGCTGGCCGACCACGGCATCCGCTTCTGCTTCGGCGGCACGCTGTTCGAGAAATTCGTGATCCAGGGTCGCTTCGACGGGTTCCTCGAGTTCTGCCGCCACTGGCGCTGCGACCTCGTCGAGGTGTCCAACGGCACGATCCCGCTGTCGAATCCGGACAAGGCCGACTACATCCGCCGCTGCGCCTCCGAGTTCTTCGTCACCAGCGAGGTGGGGTTCAAGGACCAGGCCCGGGCCGAGGAGATGTCGCCCGCCCAGTGGGTCGACTGCATCGCCGAAGACCTCGGCGCCGGAGCCGGTCTCGTCATCACCGAAGCCCGCGAGAGCGGCCGGAGCGGGATGTGCCGCCCTGACGGACGGCTCCGGCCGGGGCTCGTGGAGACCATCCTGGCCGGCGGCACGGACGCCGACCGGCTCCTCTTCGAAGCGCCGACCAAGGACCTGCAGGCCCAGTTCGTCACCCTGCTCGGACCCAACGTCAACCTCGGCAACGTCTCCCTCGGCGACGTGATCGCCCTCGAGACGCTGCGGCTCGGCCTGCGGGGCGACACGCTCCTCCACTTCGAGGCGGCGGCGCTCTATGCGTGAGCCGCCCACATCGAGTTCATACAGCGTCTTCCACCTCGCGATCCCGGTCAGCGACCTCGACGAGGCCGTCGAGTTCTACGTCGGGAAACTCGGCTGCCACCTCGCCCGTCGCTACCACGACCGCATCACGCTCGACTTCTTCGGCGACCAGGTCGTGTGCCATCTGTCCGGGGTCGAGGACATCGACGCCACCCCGGCGCTGTACCCCCGCCACTTCGGCGTCACGTTCCGGTCCCGGGAGGACTTCGACCGGGTGCTGTTCCTGGCCAACCAGCGCGACGTGGAGTTCTTCGCCACGGTGTCGCCCCGGTTCAAGGACGCCGTCGAAGAGCACCTCACGTTCGTGCTGCGCGACCCGTCCAACAACCTGATCGAGTTCAAGCACTACCGCGATCCCCGGATGATGTACTGAGCGGAGCCGAGGCCATGGGGACGAAGGGCCATTGGATCGCAGCCGGCAGTGTGTTGGCGACAGCCGTCGCCCTGACCGCCGCCGGCGCGCCGTGGCGCCGTGGCGGGTCCGCCGGCGCGCCGACCCGGCCGGTTCGTGTCACGGCGCCGGCCACGACGCCGACGGACTGGATCACGACCAACCAGGCGCTGACCGTGGGCGGGATCGCCCGCCGCTACCTCCTCATCCGCCCGGCGGCCACGTCGAAGACGGCGCTGCCGGTTGTCGTGGTCCTCCACGGCCGTAACGCCACGCCGGAGATCGAGGAGCAGCGGACGGGTCTCCCGGCGCTCGTGGGCCCGGCCATCCTCGTCTACCCCGCCGGCTATCAGGAGTCCTGGAACGCCGGGACCTGCTGCGCCGGGGCTCACGCCGCCGGCGTCGACGACGTCGCCTTCCTCGGCTCCGTCGTCCACCGGGTGCTGAGCTCGCAGCACGATGCCGCCGCCGGTCGGGTCTTCCTCGTCGGCTTCAGCAACGGCGGGAAGATGGCCTTCCGCCTGGCCTGCGCCGAGCCGGACGTGTTCGACGCCGTGGCCGTCGTCGGGGCAGTGCCGGTGAGCGCCTGCGAGCACCCTCCGGCCGTGCCGTTCGCCGAGCTGGCCTTCGACTCGGACCCGCTCCTCACCCTGACACCGGGGGAACCCCACAAGGCGGTCAACGGCTTCTCCCAGGCGAGCATCGAGGAGGAGACCGCCGCCCTGCGGGCCGCCAACGCCTGCCGGGGCGACGGGCGGCAGGAGGTGCTGGGCACCCTGACCGTCACCCGCTGGACCGACTGCCAGACGGGCAAGGCGGTCGAGCTCGGTGTGTACCAGGGCCACATCCACGTCTGGCCGGCCGGCGACGCCGTCACCCCGTCGGCCGGACAGGCGATCTGGACCTTCTTCCGATCGATCACGGAGGATCATCGATGAGCGGCGAACAACAGCTCGTACTCGTCCGGCACGGGCGCACGGCCTGGAACGCCGAAGGACGCTTCCAGGGCCAGGCCGACCCCCCGCTCGACGGGATCGGCTGGGACCAGGCCCGGCGGGCGGCCGTCGCCATCCGCCGGATGGCGCCCCGCGCTGTCGTGTCGAGCGACCTCCGGCGGGCCCACCAGACGGCGGTCATGCTCGGCGCCGCCTGCGGGCTGATCCCGACCACCGACCGGAGCCTCCGGGAGGTCGCCCTCGGTGCCTGGGAAGGCCTCGACCACGACGAAGCCGCCCGCCGCTTCCCGGCGGAGTACTCCGCCTGGAGGGCCGGCGCCGACGTCCGCCGGGGCGGGGGCGAGACGCAGGCCGAGGCCGGCGCCAGGGTCGCCGCGGCCCTGATCGGGGTCCTGGGGCGGGCCGGCCCCAACAGCACGGTGGTGGCCGTCTCCCACGGCCTCGCCCTCCAGGCGGCCATGGCCGTACTGGCGGCCCACGGGCTCGTCCGACTGGACGACGCCCGTCCGCCCCATCTGGGCAACGCCGAGTGGATCGTGCTGCCGGTGACGTTGACCGGCCGCCAGGATCGGGAGGACGCCGCATGAGCGCCGTCGCCCCGGCACTGCCCGACCTCGACGGCGCGCCGGCGGCGGAGATCCTCGGCTGGGCCCTGGCCGCGTTCTCCCCCCGGCTCGCCGTCGCCTGCTCGATGCAGGACGCGGTCGTCGTCGATCTCGCCGTCCGCCTCGACCCGGCAGTCGAGGTGTTCTTCCTCGACACCGGATTCCACTTCGCCGAGACGTACCGGACCGCGGCCCGCCTCAAACGCCGCTACGGCCTCAACCTCGTGCGCCTCGTTCCTGACCGGGGGGCGGCCGTTTCCGACCGGGACGGCACCGACGCGTGCTGCACCGCCCGCAAAGTCGCCCCGATGGCCGCCCACGACCTGATCGTCAACCCGCTTCTCGGGCAGGGCTACGACTCGGTCGGCTGCGCGCCCTGCACGCTTCCGGGCCGGGGCCGGGACGGCCGCTGGGCCGGGACCGGCAAGACGGAGTGCGGGCTCCATGCCGGGCCCGATTCGCTCTCCGCTTCCCGGCTGTGATCCATTGGGCCCATGGATGGAGCACTGCTCATGGACCTCACCGACGGCGTGATGACCCTCACGATCAACCGGCCCGACAAGCGCAACGCCATCGACCGGGCGGTCCTCGACGGGCTGGAGGCGGGTCTCGTCCGGGCCCGGCGGGAGGAAGAGATCCGGGTCGTCGTGCTCCGGGGCGCCGGCGGGTACTTCTCGGCCGGCATCGACCTGCCCTTCGCCATGTCGGTCCCCGAGAGCCGACTGTCGTTCATGCGCCGGGTCGGCGACGTGGCCATCGCCATCCACCGGCTGCCCGTCCCGTCTATCAGCGTGATCGAGGGCGGCGCCTACGGCCTGGCCTGCAATATGGCCCTGGCCTGCGACCTGACCGTGGCCGCCGACGACGCCGTGCTGTGCGAGGTGTTCACCAAGCTCAACCTCTCCCTCGACGGTGGCGGGGCCTGGCTACTGCCCCGGATCGTCGGCCTCAAGAAAGCCAAGGAGCTGGCCCTGCTGGCGGACAAGATCCCTGCCCACGAAGCGGAGCGGCTCGGACTGGTCAACTGCGTCGTCCCCGCCGGCGAGCTCGAGGGGCAGGTCAAGGAGTGGACGTCGCGCCTCTGTTCCGCGTCGGCCACGGCCCTGTCGCTGACCAAGGGCATGCTGAACGACGCCTACGCCCTGTCGTTCGAGCAGGCCATCGAGGAGGAGTCGCGCTCGCAGACCATCAACAGCACCGCGGCGGGCAGTCGGGCGGTCATCGAAGGGGCGCTGGGCAAGGGACACTGACCCGCCGCCCGGGCGGGGTCAGGAAGCCTTCGGCGTGATCAGCGGGTCGAGGAGGGCCAGGTCGCCGGGGACGTCGGCCTGGAGCGGGATCGGACCGGCGTCCCGGGCTGTGACGACCCGGCTGCGCCGGATGGTGAAGAACCCGAAGCCGGCCGCGGCCAGGGTGGCGACGGACCCGAG
>JAUZEX010000406.1 GCA_030838815.1 Actinomycetota bacterium | reverse complement strand
TTGAGGGTTGTGGCGTGGATTGCAGCGGTGGACATTCGGGTCTCCTTGAAGGTGATGGGATGGTTGGTCGGTATGGGTACGGTGCCGCCGCCCATGCGGCGGCACCGGGCAGGCGGTGGGGCGGCAGTGCCTGGTTCTTGGGGATGGGTCAGGCGGCGACCGGGACCCGTGCTGGCGTGTTGTCCTGCGCCTCGGGGAGCTGCGCCACGGCGACGGGCCTGAAGCCCTTGACGGCCATCCAGACGCCGAAGGAGAACTCCCAGGTTGCGATGGGGAGGCCGGTGAGCGTGGCCCAGGTCGAGACCTGGGCGTAGGCGCCGAACAGCGTGGCCATCGAAGAGGCGAGGAGGATGGGGGCGGCGATCAGGCCAAGCTTGGGGATGATCCGCGGCACGAGGCCGGTCCGGTACATCACGGTGCCGATGCAGAGGGCGTTGACGGCCGGCATGATCCCTGGGCCGAGGAGGAACGTCCAGTCGTGGAGCGCGACGAGCCCGCGTCCGGTGGTGACGAGCGATCCTGCGTTCGCGGCGGATGCTCCGGCGGCGTGCAGGGTGACGAGGGAGAGGACGCTGAGGACGCCGACGACTATCATCGTGGCCTCGAGGGTTCGTGCGGCGACGAAGCCGAGCGCGGCTCCCTGGCTGTGGCGCTTGGCGACGGGGTAGAGGGCGACGGCGGTCCCGATGCCGGCCAGCGCGCAGATGACCTCGCCGATGGCGCCCCAGAGGACGCCGGTGTCGTTGGCGCCGCCGAGCAGGTAGTTCGGATTGTGGAGGATGTTGTGGTACAGGGGCAGCGCCGGGATGGAGCCGACGAAGGTGACGAGGTAGAGGACGCCGGCGACCAGCGCCGTCTTCCTCATGGGGTCCATGGGGATCTTCGGATGGGTGGTGGTGGTCATGTCAGTTCCCTTCCGGGGTTCGGGGCGCGGGTGGCGCGAAGGTTGGTGCAACAGGAGCGTCTGGCGGGAGCAGGGTGAGCGAGACCAGCGGGATACCGACGTCGCGCAGCTTGTGGAGCAAGCCGTGCAGCGCCGCCTGGTCGACCACGGGGCCGGAGATGACGGTGGTGCCGTCGTCGAGGGCGGTGAGGCTCAGTCCATCGAACCAAGCCGACCAGCGGGACCCGAGATGTCCCTTGATGCGGATTTCGTACTGCGGGATGTCGGTGTGATCAGGAGCCGAAGCGCCGCTCATCGAGCCGGTGGGCTGGTCGTCGTTGGTCACACTCGGACAGTGCGCCCCCATGTGGTGAGTCGTGATCACCACATGTGGTGGTTCGGGCTGGTGATTGCGGGGCGACCGTCAGGCGCGCCCGCCGCTCGGCGGCCGATTTAGCCAGTTCGTCCCGTGTGCGCCGGCCGTGAAGCGTGATTGACGCGGACTCGTACCTAGAGGTCGAGTTCCTCGGCTCTGCGGACGGCGGCCCGGCGGTTGTTGACGCTGAGCTTGGCGTAGATGCTCTTGGTGTGGGTGCGGATGGTGTTGAGCGAAACCGTGAGTTCGCGAGCGATGTCCGGCCCGCTCAGGTCGGTTCGCAGCAGCCGAAGAACGTGTAGCTCGCGCTCGCTCAGTGGCTCGACCAAGCTCCGTTGGACCGGTGCGCTGCACCCTCCCGACCTGTCCGATGCGAGGAGGTGGCGGGCGTAATCGCGTGCTCGCCCCTGTTGTGCGGCAGCACGAAGCAGGGTGGTCATGGGTGGGCCCTCGTCGAGGAAGATTCGGACGTAACGCTCGCGTTCGGCCAGCGTCAGCGCCTGTTCCAGAGCCGCAAGCGCGCCGGGGACGTCGGCGCGTGCGTGGTGGTCCAGCGCCTGCAGCACCGTGATCTCGATGGCGCTCCCCATGCGTTGTCCCTCCTTCGCTGCGGCCAGGAGGCGCTCCAATAGCCGGGTCGCGTCACACATTGGACCGTCGGCAGGCGCCGCGGTGCCCTGGGCTAGGAGGATCCTGGCCAGGGTGATGTGCTCGAACTCGTGAAGGTAGCTGAGCGTGTCGGTGGCGCAGAGGTGTCGGTCGTGCGCCCAGGCGAACGCGTCATCGACCTTGCCTTGCGCGAGGTGGACCCGTGCCCTCAACGCTGCGACCGGCCGCACGTCGGGCGAGTAGTCGCCTGTGTAGACGCGTTCGGCTTCGTCGAGCAGGTCCTCGGCGCTGGCGAGATCTCCTTGGGCCTGCCGTATCCGGGCCAAGGCGACCCGTGAGCGGTACGCGTTCTGCGGGAGGCCAGCGTGTTCGCCGAGCTCGGTGCCGGTGTGGAGGTGCTGCTCGGCGGTATCGAGATCGTTGTGCTCACGATGGAGCTCGCTCATGCCGACGTGCATGTCCGCCGCGCCCCTCAACACCAGCGGCGCTTGCTCGGCCGCAACCTTGAGTCCCCGCCCGTAGGTGCTCATCGCCTCCCGGAGACGGCCCTGCGCGATCAGGATGTCGGCGAGGGCGAGAGAAAGACCGAGTGCGTCGGAGAGGTGCCCCGCCTTCTCCAGGCTCGGCAGGGCATCCGCATATCTGCGGCGTGCGGCCTCGAGATCACCTTGGGTCCAATGCGCCAGTGCAAGCAGAGCAGCGGCCGAGCCATGCCCGAGGTGATCGTCCTCGGCGGCGAGCTCGAGCGCTCGGCGGGCATGGGTGATGGTGCCGACGGCGTCGCCCCGGATCAGCGCTTGTCCGGCCCGGTAGACGGCGATCTGGTTCGGGATGCGGCGGAACTCCTCGCGGTCAATGACGACCATCGTCGTTGACGGGATGTCCCGATGGGCCGGCACTGCCGCCGCCGCTTCCAGGCAGCGCTCGATGTCCTGAAGCCGTGCTTCCACGCCTTCGATGTCGCCGCGGACCATGTGTACGCCGACGAGCGCGATGGCGAGCACCGGCCTGACCCGGAACAGTTCCTCGGGAAGCGCCTCCAGCCAGCGGCGGAACGTGACCTCCTGGCGAGCTTGGAACGCGGGCCTTGCGGCCATCTCGATGAGGTCGGCGGCTCGCTCGAAGTCGTCGCCGTCCAAGGCATGGCCGATGGCCGCCGACTGGTCGCCGTTTCGGGCGTACCAGGCGCTCGCCCGCCGGTGCAGTTCGTGGACTTGGTCGCGCTGCTCGTCAAGCAGCCGGGCCCGCAGCACGTCCGCGAAGAGATGGTGGTATCGGTACCAGAGCCGCCGGTCGTCGAGCGGGACCAGGAACAGATTCCCGCGATCAAGGGCCTCGAGCATCGCCCGGCCGTCGTCCTGGCCCGTAACGGCATCGCAGAGCGAGCCGGTCAGCCGGCTCAGGATCGATGTGCGGAGCAGAAAGCTCCGGATGCGCTCCGGCTGACGCTGCAAGACCTCCCCGGCCAGGTAGTCGACGATGTAGCGGTCGTCGCCGGCGAAGCCCGCGATGAAGCCGGCAACGTCGGTTCGTCCCTGCATCGACAGCGCCGCCAGTTGGAGCGCGGCGATCCAGCCTTCGGTGCGTCCCTCCAAAACGGCGACGTCCGCAGGCGTCAGCTCCAGTCCCATCACCTCGTTGAGATAGGCCGCTGTCTCGTTCAGCGTGAAGCGCAGATCGGCGGCCCGGATCTCGACGAGCTCGCCGCGCGCTCGAAGGCGCGCCAGCGGCAACGCCGGGTCAGCCCGACTAGCGATGACCAGCCGGATCTGCGGCGGGAGGTGCTCCACCAGGTAGGCCATCCCGTCCCGAATGTGGGCCTCCTCGATGACGTGGTAGTCGTCGAGCACCAGCACGACCTCGTCGGAGAGGGCGGCGAGGTCGTTGAGCAGCGTCACAACGAACGCCTCTTTCGGCGACTCGGTCGAAGACAAGAGCGCCAGCGCGCCTGCCCCAACCCCGGGCGCCGCCGTCTGGAGGGCGGCGATGAAGTACGCCCAGAACAACGCCGGGTCGTTGTCGCTGTGGTCGAGCGCGAGCCATGCGGTGAGGCGTCCACCGCCGGGAGCGGCCGTCAACCAGTCGGTCAGCAGCGTCGTTTTTCCGAACCCGGCCGGGGCCGACACGAGCGTCAGCGCCGACTCGCCTGCCCGGCCCAGGCGCTCGGTCAGCCTCGAACGGGCCACCAAAACTCGACGCCGCGTCGGGACGTGGAACTTGGTCTCGAGCAGTGGGGTTGTCATGACCACCGCCTCCACGAGAGAGTCCTCAAGTTGCCCGAGGGGGCAGCGTCCCGGGACCGCTCAAGCCCGGCGGTACTAAGTTAGACGAAGGCAGTGACGAAGAGGGCCGGCCCGGAACATCCGGGCCGGCCATACAACGGGAGGGCCTGCGATTGCCGGCCGGAGGGCATACCTCGGCCGGCCAAATCAGGCCAGTGAGCCTCGCGTCGTCGTGGTGGTCATGTCCCCTCGGACCTCCTTCACGGTCGGCCCTGCACACATCACACCGAACCCTGCCAGACAACTCGGCGCCGGGATAGTCGAACCGGCAGAGATGCCCGGCTCCGTCGCATTTGACGACTACTCGGGGCGGGGTCAACTCGAAATGATCGGATCGGGCTATAGCTACTGGCCCGGTCCCGGGCGGATACTGCGCCGGCGATGATGCGAGCGGTGGACGACCCTGTGCTGGGTCAAGTCGGTCGGTTCACCCTTGAACGTCTGCTCAAACTCGGCAACGGCGTGGCGACCTACGCCGGAACGGACACCGCCGATTCCTCACCCGTCATCGTGAAGACCGTGGTCGGCGCCGAGGTGCCGACGGCGATGCGACTTCGGCTCGAGCACGAGGCCCACGTGCTGGAGCGTCTCGATACCGGGTCGTTCCGGCCGCTGGTGACCAGCGGGTACGAGGGTCCGTTCTTTTATCTGGTGCAGCGCCGGCTCGAGGGCGTCACCCTCCGGGCCCGCCTCGATCAGGGGCCCCTGTCGCTGGCCGCGACCCTCGAGGTCGCCGTCGAGCTCCTCGGCGCGCTTCAGACTGTTCACGATCTCGGGGTCCTCCACCGCGACGTCAAGCCGGCCAACGTCATGATGCAGGCCGGGCCGATCGAGCGGGCGCACCTCATCGACTTCGGCCTGGCCCGGAGCTCCCGCCTGGACGTGTCGGTGCGGGAGCAGCTCGTCGGCACCGCCCGCTACCTGGCCCCGGAGGCGGCGGGGCTGGTCCAGTCGGGGGTCGACGAACGCTCCGATCTCTACTCGCTGGGAGTGGTGCTCTTCGAGTGCCTGGCCGGACGGCCCCCGTTCTCCGGCACCACCGTCGGCCAGGTGCTGCGCCAGCACCTGAACACTCCACCGCCGTCCCTCCGAGCCCTGGGTGTACCGGTCCCCCGGGCCGTCGACGGCGTCCTGCAAC
>JAUZEX010000534.1 GCA_030838815.1 Actinomycetota bacterium | reverse complement strand
CCTGCCCCGACCGGCGACCGGCGTCGCCAGCAGCGACCGGCCGGCCCCGCACGGCCAGGCCGACAGCTCGAACGAGTCGGCCTCGGGCGTCATGACCTCGACCTCCTCGATCTCCCTCACCCGGTCGGCGGTGACCCGATCAGCGGCGGCCGCCGGAGCAGACAATGTCAGCACCAAGGCGGAGGCTCAGAGCCGTACGGCCACCGGCCCTCTCCCGAAGAGCGGGGCCGACACCGCCCCCTACGTGACCTTGGCGGTCGCGTTGCTCGGGACCGGGCGGATCTTCAGGCGGGTCAAGAAGTCTCGCCGCGCCTGATCAGCTCGTCGGCGTGGTCGCAGGGGCCGGCTCGATCGGAGTGGGCGCAGCCCCTGCGGCTGGCGCAGTCGTGCTCGTCACCGTCTTCGGCTGCGTGCCGGGCTTGATCTTGAGCTTGTGGCCGCTGCTGTCCATGGCGTTCACCGGACCGACATCGTTGTTGGGAATGGCCACCGTGACCGTGTTGCTGGCCGGCCCCTTCGTGTACGGGGACTTCACCTCCTCGATCTTGATCACCTTCCCGCCGCTGGCCACGACGTTGCCGACGTCGTCGTAGATGCTGACGGTGTCACCGAGGCCGACGCCGTTGAGGTTCGTCCCCGCGTTGATGATGACCGGCCCCATCTTGTCGGGCAGCGGAAGCACCTTGGTGCTCTTGGTCCCGCCTCCGCCGCTACCCCCGCCCGTCACGAGGGAGACGATCAGGGCCACGAGGAGCATCCCGGCCAGGCCGGTGGAGAGAAAGGCCCAGCGCTTGTACTTGTCGTCGGCGGCGACCGGGACGCCCGTCCGGACGTCGGCGTCGAGCAGGTCGTTGAGCGTGACGACCTTGAAGTCCACGGTGTCTTCGAGCGTGGGCATCGGTGCACCCCTTCTCGACCTGGCCGGTCGTCGGCATGGTAGCGACGAACCGCCGAAAACACACGTGCCGGCTCCCCGTCGCTTCAGTACGATCAGTCGCCATCGGGTGCTCGCCCACATGGGCGCCACGACCGAAGGAGTCTGGCATGAGCGGTCGCCTTACCGTCACGTCCGGCGAGCTCCGCACCACCGCCGGAGACATGCGCAACACGGCCAGCAACATCACGCAGGAACTCCAGCGGATGATGGGCAAGGTCCGCGAGCTCACCGGCAGCTGGCAGGGCCAGGGCGCCAGTGCCTTCAACGGCTACTACGAGGAGTTCAACAAGAGCTGGTCGCAGTGCCAGCAGGCCCTCGACGGCGTATCGCAACTGCTGGGGCGGGCCGCCGACGCCTACGACGAGGCCGAGAAGAACATCGCGTCACAGTTCCAGCGCTGACCCGACGGACCGGTCGGGGTCAGCTCCGATCCTGGGCTTCGGGCCGAGGGAGATCCCCATGGATGTCGCTGTCCTGTCGAACGGCACGGTGCGAGAGGTCAGCCTCGATCTCGACCCGGAACAGGAGACCATCGCCAGCCTTGCGGCGGCGATCACCGGGTCTGCCGGTGGTGCCGGCCTCCTCGTCGACGGCCGGTTTTTCGACGCCTCGACTCCCCTTGCCCAGGCTGGGCTCCGCCATGGGTCCGTCATCCAACCGGCCTCGGGGCCGGACGGCGCGGCGGCCGCCAACGCCACGTTGGAGCTGCGGGTCGTGGGGGGGACAGACGGCGGGCGGCGCCTGCCCCTGACCCCCGGCCCCCACGTCATCGGCCGAGGCGACGCCGAGGTCGACACGGGCTCCAGGACGGTCTCACCGACCCACGCCCGGCTCGACGTCAGCCCCTCGGGCGAGGTCGTCCTGACCGACCTCGGTTCCAGGAACGGCACCGTGGTCGAGGGCTACCGGCTCCCCGGCTCCCTGCGGCTCGAGCCCGACCAGGTTGCCCAGCTCGGCGCCGTCCAGCTGACCATGGCGCCCACTTCGCAGCCCGACCGCCCCCAGCTGGGGGCTCCGCGCCGCACGGGCACCGTGACGTTCAACCGCCAGCCCCGCTCCGCTGTCCGGCCGGCAGAGAAGGCACTCCGGCTCCCCGCCGCGATCCGCGAACCGTCCGCCGGCGTGCGGTTCAGCCTGATGCAGGTCGGCCTTCCGGCGGTCTTCGGGATCGGCATGGGGATCATGGTCAACCCGGCCATGATGGGGTTCGCACTCCTCAGCCCGGCCATGGCCGTCGGGAACTACCTGCAGGACAAGAAGCGGCTCCGCAAGGAAACGTCCGAGGGAAAGGCGGAAGCGGAGCAGACGCTGGAGCAGTTCCGCCGTTCGCTGGTCAATGCCCGCCGGGCCGAGATCGCCCGGCTCCGGGAGCGACTGCCGGACCCGTCCGAGGTCGTGCGCCGGGCCACCGCTCCAAGCACCCACCTCTGGGAACGGCGCCGCAACCACGACGACTTCCTCCAGCTCCGCCTCGGGACGGCCACCGTCGACTGGACCCCTCCGCTGGACGCTCCCGGATCGTTCGGCGCCACCGAGCCACCGCCCGACGTGGCCACGGCCCTCAGCCAGCTCGGCAAACTCCCGCTGGCGCCGCTCGGGCTCGACCTCACGCCGGGCAACAGTCTCGGAGTGGTCGGCGACCGGGCCGTGCTCCGGGCGGTGCTCCGGAGCCTGGTCTGTCAGGCGGCAGTCCACCACGGCCCGGCCGACCTCCGCATCGCCATCCTCACCGAGCCGGCCCGGGTCGCCGACTGGGACTGGGCCAAGTGGCTTCCCCACACCGCCAGCCTCGACGAGGCCTCCGGCCGTCGCATGCTGGCTTCGAGCCCCGGCGAGATCGAAGGCGTGCTGAACGAGTTGTCGGCCGCCGCCCCCGCCGCGGGCTCCGGCTTCGGCACGACCGGCCCGCCGGCCGGGCCCGTCACCCTCGTCGTCATCGACGCCGACGGCCTCACGGAGGGCCGCAACTCCCACGCCCGGGAACTGCTGGGCGGAACGGGCGCCCCGGTGGCCGGCATCGTCGTCGCCGGGAGCGTCGATCGCCTGCCGGCCGTGTGCACACGGATCGCCGAGATCAACGGGGCGGACGGGGCGATCCGCTACCGCGAGCCGGCGACGCGCCTGGAGATCCCCGACGTCCTGGCTGCCGGGCTGACCGAGCCGCTGGCGAGGGCCTGCGCCCGCGCCCTGGCCGGTTTCGAGGATCCCGAGGTCGCCGTGCGGGGCGCCGACCTGCCGGACCGGGCCTCGCTGCTGACACTCCTCGGGATCGAACCCACCCCCGAGGCGGTGCTGGGGCGGTGGCGCCAGGCCGGGAAGGTGCCCGGCATCTCCGGGCCCATCGGGGTTGCCGAGACGGGTCCCCTCACGATCGACCTCGTGAGCGACGGCCCCCACAGCCTGATCGCCGGCACCACCGGCGCCGGGAAGAGCGAGCTGCTCCGGAGCATGGTGGCGTCGTGGGCCGCGTCCGTCGACCCCGAACACCTGAACTTCGTCCTGATCGACTACAAGGGCGGGAGCGCCTTCGCCCAGTGCGCCACCCTGCCCCACACGGTCGGCATGGTGACCGACCTCGACGAGCACCTCGGACAGCGGGCGCTGCGGTGCCTCGAAGCCGAACTGCGCTACCGGGAGCAGCGCCTCCGCGACGCCGGCGTCAGCGACCTGAAGGAATACCTCGCGGCGGGGCACCCGGAACCCCTCCCCCGGCTGGTCGTGATCATCGACGAGTTCGCCACCATGGTGGCCGAGCTGCCCGACTTCATCGACTCCCTGGTGGGGATTGCCCAGCGGGGCCGCAGCCTCGGTGTGCACATGATCCTCGCCACGCAGCGCCCCGGCGGCGCAGTCAACAACAGCATCCGCGCCAACACGAACCTGCGGATCTCTCTGCGGGTCCAGGACGTGGCCGAGTCGGTCGATGTTCTCAACTCGCCGCTGGCGGCGTCCATCGCCCGCTACCAGGCGGGCCGGGGCTACGTGCGCCTCGGCCCCGCCGAGGTCTTCCCCTTCCAGGCGGCGCTGGTCACCGGGACGACGGTGGCGCAGGAGTCGACCGGAATCGGGATGACCGACTTCGGTTTCGGTCCCGAGCCGCCGCGACCTGCCCCGGCGCAGGCACCGACCTCGGCCGGTGACATTCCTTCCGACCTGGAACGGCTCGTGGCGGCCGCCGCCACCGCCGCCCGCAGTGCCTCCATGGCCGTTGCCCGCCGACCCTGGCCCGAACCGCTCCCGGCTCAGGTCCTCCTGGCCGACCTCACGGCCGAAGCGCCGGAGTCGGCGCCGCTCGCCGTGGCGGTCGGGCTCGCCGACGACCCCGACCGGCAGCGACAGATCCCGTTCTTCTTCGATCCGGCCGCCGGCAACCTCCTGCTCTACGGCGTGTCCGGCGCGGGAACGACGACCGCACTGGCGACGCTGGCCCTGGGGCTGGCCGAGGCCCATCCGGTCGAACGGCTGCATCTCTACGTCCTCGACTTCGGGACCCAGGCCCTCGCACCGCTGGCCGAGCTCCCCCACGTCGGGGCCGTGGTCGGGTCGTCGGACCGGGATCGCCAGACCCGGCTCCTCCGTTTCCTGTCCGACGAGATCGACCGCCGCCGCCAGTGGATGGCCGGATCGGGCGCCGGCCGGGTCAACGCCGGTCTGCCCGGTTCCCCGTTCCCCCTGATCGGTTTGCTGCTCGACAACTTCGGCGCCTTCGCCTCGGAGGATTCCAGCGGCACCGTCCGGGATCAACTCGCCCGCCTCGTGGCGGACGGGCCCGGGCTCGGGATCATCGTGGTGGCGACCGCCGACCGACCGGCCACGATCCCGTCAGCCATCTCCAACCTCGTTACCCAGAAACTCGTGTTCCGCCTCGGCGAGACGCAGGACTTCAGCTACTTCGGCATCGCCGCCCGGGAGGTGCCGAAGCTGACCGCCGGCCGGGCGATCGACGTGGCCTCCCGGCTCGAGGTGCAGCTGGCCCTGCCGGGGGACGCCGGGCTCGCTTCGGCCGTCAACGCCCTGTGCGAGAAGCTCGGGCCGGTGTCGCCGGAGCAGGGGCCGGCGCCGATCGGCGTCCTTCCCGACGATGTCACCACCGCCAAGGTCGAGAGCATGCTGGTGCTCAACGAGTCGGCCTGGACGGTGCCGCTCGGCATCGGGGACAACTCGCTGGGGCCGGTGGGGGTGCGCCTCCACGAGGGGGAGCACCTGCTCGTGACGGGGCCTTCCCGGTCGGGGAAGAGCACCACCCTCGACGCCGTCGCCGCCCTGGTGGCGGGGACGCGTCCCGACGTGGTGATCTCCGTGGTCGCGCTCCGCCGCTCGCCGCTGGCGGAGACGCCGGGGGTGCGCCGCCTGGCTCGCACCGCGGAGGAGATGGACGCGGTCCTCCAGGAGCTGCTGGCCGATCCCGCCCCTCAGCTGCTGCTGGTCGACGACTGCGACAGCGTCGATGACCCCCGCAACCTGCTCAGCCGGGCCCTGGACGAGACCCGGGTCGATCTCCACGTCGTCGCCGCCGGCCGGGCCGACGCCCTTCGCCAGGCCTACGGACACTGGACGCAGGGCCTGCGGCGTTCCCGGATAGGACTGGCGCTCAAGCCCGACATGGACCGTGACGGTGACATGTGGGGGGCCAGCCTGCCCCGGAAGGGTCCCGACCAGTTCCCGCCCGGCCGGGGTTACCTCGTCGTCGAGGGCCAGGTTGAACTGACGCAGGCCGTCCACCGGTAGCGGCTGCGATGCCAGGCTCCTTCCAGGTCACGCCCGACGAACTGATCGACAGCGGCCAGCAGCTCAAGGCCATCGCCGAAGATCTGCGCTTCGCCCACGACCGCGTCAAGGACCTCCGCAGCAAAGAACTGGGATCGAAGCGGATCGACTCGGCGTTGAACTCCTTCGCCGACCACTGGAACTTCGGCATGAACACCATGGTGAGCAAGGTCGACATGACCGGCGAGGCCCTGTTGTCGGCTGGGCGACAGTACGCAGGCGTGGACGCGGCGGTGGCGGCGGGAGCTGGGGCGGGGTTGTAGTGGCGGATTGGGAGTATCCCGGTTTGGGGTTCGACCCGTTGCCGGGCAACCCGCAGCTGATCCAGGACCTGCAGCAGGACGCCCGGACCTTCGGGCAGCGGATGACCACCCAGGCGACCGAACTCAACCGCCTGGCCTCTCCGGGGGATTGGCAAGGTGACGCAGCCGAGGTGTTCTCCCAGCACCTCAAGACCCTCCCCCGCGACCTCGAGCGCTGTGGCGAGGCCTTCACCGGCCTGGCCGACGCCCTCGTCACCTACGCCGGCATCTTCGACGTCGCCAAACGAACAACGGTGGCCGACCTGGAACGCCGAGCCCTCGAGGCCCGCCAAAACACTCAGGCCCGCGAACTCGCCTTCCACACCCCGGTCATCTCCGCCCCCGGCGACTGCCCCCCACCACCCCCCGACCGCAAACCCCTCGACGACGCCCACGACCAACTCGGCGCCATCCTCCGCGAAGCCCACGACTACGCCGACAAGTTCAACGACATGGCCGAGGTCCAGCACCTCGAGCACATCATCCGCCACAACCTCACCCAGTACGCCCCCGACCAACCCCGCTGGAACATCATCAAACACTGGGCCGGCGACGTCTTCAAAGCCACCCCCGTCGGCGCCGCCCTCAATGCCGTCCACGAACTCATCAACGCCAACGCCGAATTCTTCAACCACCTCGCCGGCTTCCTCTCCGAACTCTCCGGCGTCATCGGCCTCATCGCCCTCCCCGCCATGTTCTTCCCGCCCCTCGGCACCGCCCTCGCCGTCGGCATCCTCGGCCTCACCGCCGCCTCCGCCGGCATCAAAACCTCCCTCTACGCCGGCGAGGCCCGCGACGCCAACGGCAAACTCCTCGTCACCGGCAGAACCCTCGTCCACTCCTACATCGACGTCGCCCTCAGCGCCGGCGCCGTCGGAGCCACCGCCGCCGCCGACAGAGCGTTCACCCTCGCCAAGGGAGAAGGGACCACCTTCGCAAAACAGGTCGCCAAACAGTTCACGAAGAGAGAGCTCGGGGAAGGCTTTACCGCTCCGAAGGCTGTCATAACTGAAGCTATCGAAGATGCTG
>JAUZEX010000532.1 GCA_030838815.1 Actinomycetota bacterium | reverse complement strand
TCGGGGGACGGGTCGTCGCACACGACGATCACCCGGGCCCCGGTGGTGTTGAGCAGCACGAGGACGGACTCGATCTCGCTGCCGTCGTCGAAGCTGTCCTCGGCGTAGACGACGTCGGGCTGCTCGGACCGGCAGAGCTCGACGAGTTCGGTGGCCGAACGGGCCTCGCCGACGACATAGATCTTGCGGGCCACGCCCGAGATGCGCAGCACGTCGCGGATGAAGGTGCTGCGATGGGCGGTGATCAGGCGGATGCTCATCAGAGGGCTCCGGGTCTCAGGCGCTCAGGCCGGCGACGGGCTCGTGCTCGACGGTGTCGAGGAGGCCGAGACGGTGGGCGATGGTGACGGCGTGGGCCCGGTTGCGGGCGCCGAGCTTGCGGAACATCCGGCTCTGGAGGTTCTCGACCGTCTTCATGGCGATGCCGAGGGTGCGGGCGGTCTGCTTGACCGACTCGCCCCGCTCCACCGACTCCAGGATCGACTGCTCCCGGGGGGTGAGCTTCAGCTCGGCCCGGGCGGTGACGTGGCCGGTGCGGGCGGCGGCGGCCAGGCGCCGGGCGGAGACGGGGTCGAGGATCGTCTCGCCCCGCCGCACGGCGGCCACGGCCTGGGCCAGCTCGACCGGCGAAGCATCGGTGTGGACGACGGCGTCGGCGCCCCGCAGCACAGCGGCCAGGCGCTCGTCGGCGCTCAGGTGGACCTCGGAGACGAGCACCACCGGGCGGGCGGCCCGGCGGGCGGTGTCCCAGTCCTCGGGGCCGGGGGAGACCAGCACGAGCACGGCGTCGGAGTCGGCGGCGGCGTCGAGGGCGTCGTCGCCGCTGTCGGCCAGGGTCACGGTCACGCCCTGGAGCGACAGCACGGCGCCGACGAGGTCGCGCACGGTGCCGGTGGCTCCCAGCAGGACGGTGGGGGTGGAGTCGAGGTCGTAGATCACGGCGAAAGAGTTAGGCCGTGGGGAGGAGCATCGGTGCGGCGGACGGCCTGAGCAGCCCCTGGGTGGGAGAGATTCAAGGGGGCCTCAACTCCTGGCGGGTCGTGGGACGGCTCGGCAGTAGAGCCTCTCTTGATGTCGGTGGGTTGATCGGTCCGTTTCCTTGCGATGTAAAGGACCTTCGAACAAATGGCCACCACTGACTACAAAGCCTGGTGTGGTGGCCCCTAGTCCTTTCTGTGGGAGTCATTCCGGTTCGTGAACGGGCGGGCTAGATGATCTGCGGGCCGGTCCCGAGGTGACAGGGCCGTTCGCGCTACCTTTCTGGCCCGATGGCCCAGGATCCAGACCCCACCGTCGAGCTCACCACCGCCCGGGGCGTGACCCGGACGCTCGACGACTGGACGACGAGCTTCCACCTCGCCCTCATCGTCCTGCCCGGCCGGCCCGAGGCCTCCTCCTACGTGCGGATCGGCCGCCGTATCGCCGACGTCCTCGGCGGGTCCGACTGCCGCCCCGCCTTCCTGGTCGTCGGCAACGAGCGGGCCGCCCGGCGGGTGCTGGGCAGCACCATGGACGAGTACCTCTGCTTCCTCGACCCCGAAGGCGCCTTCGTCAAGGCCGCCGGCCTGGCCAAGCTGCCCGCCTTCGCCTACGTCCGGCTCGACGGCACCCTGGGCGGCGCCGCCGAAGGTTGGGAGCCCGACGCCTGGAACGACGCCGTGGAGCGTCTGGCCAAGGAGATGGCCTGGACCCGCCCCCTCATCCCCGCCCCCGGCGACCCTCCCCCGTTCCAGGGCTGGAACGCCTAGCCCCCACGGTCTTTCTTCATCCCCGCGCCGAGGACCAGGGGTTGACGGCCCGGGGCAGCATGGGCCGGAGGTCGTGGTCCCAGACCAGGACCCGGTAGGGCCCGATCGTCTGCTCCGACTCCGGCGGGCCGAAGGTGGTGGCGGCCCGGGTCTCGTCGACCCCGCCGTCGTCGGCGGGCTGGAGGATCACGAACCGGAACGGATGCCGGTCGGTCCCGGCGTCGAACCAGCGGGTCGAGGCAAAGCCGACGTGGGGCTGCAACCCCTGGTCGGCGGGCTGGACCGGCCGGACGACCACCGCCCCGCCCGAGGTCACGGTCGTGATCCCGGCCACCCAGTACTGGCCGTAGCCCCGGTCGAGGCGCTGCGACCGCAACCAGCGGACCACCCCCTCGGACGGATTCACCGGCTCCGGCGCCCGCACCGCCTGGAGGGGCGCTGTCATATAGACGGCGCCGAGGGCCAGCCCCACGGCGACGACCGGCCAGGCCGGCAGCCGCTGTGCGACCTCCTGAGCCCGGCGGGCGGCCAGCACGGCCCCGAACACCAGCACCGGTAGCAGATACCGGGCGCTCGCCCGGGCCGCCGCCGGCGGCGTGAGCAGCGCGAAGACGACGATTCCGGCCACCGCCCCGAGCAGCAACGCCGCATCCCCCCACCCCGCCCCCGGCCGCTCCCGCCACCCCGGGAACCGGGACCCCATCCGACCGCCACCCGCCCGTTCGCCGCCCACCGGTTCGCCGCCCAACGGTTCGCCGCCCGCCGGTTCGCCGGCCACCCCGTCGCCACCCGCCGGTTTGCCGGCCGGCCGTTCGCCGCTGGTCTGGCCGGCCGGAACCGGGGCGACTCCCCCGGGTCCCGAACTCGGGCGCACGACGTCGACCACGAGCCGGATGAGGGTGGCCAGGGCGGCGACCAGGATCAGGCCGGCGACCAGGGCGTGGACCGCCGCCGGAAATGGGGAGAGCCCGGTGTTGGCGCCGGCGCCGACCAGGCTCTCGAGAACACCGGGGGCGG
>JAUZEX010000524.1 GCA_030838815.1 Actinomycetota bacterium | reverse complement strand
TGATCGTGTGGGGCTCGTACTCGCTGGCCCCCTTCCAGGTCACGGTGTCGCCCGCCTTGATCTCGACGACGCCGGGGAAGAACCGGTTGACGGCGGCGATGGGGCTGCTCCAGCCGCTCACGACACTGCCGGCCCCGGGCTGGGCCGGCTCGGGGATGGCGGCGGCCGAGGCCGCCACATCGGCCGCTGACTTCGCCGACAAGCTGGCTACGTCGTTGGGGATGTCCCGTGTGTCCTCCGGGCTCACCACCGTGACACTGCCCCCCATCATCCTGTGGAGGATGCAGGCATAGTTGTAGCTGCCCGGCGGGGTCGACTCGGCGAACTTGACTGCCACCTGCTTGGTGCCCGCCGGGGCCACTGCGGGGGCCAGCGCCCCGGAGTTCCAGTAGCCAACCCCGGCATAGGGCGGCAGTGGCGCGGGGGGTGGCTCCGGACAGGCTTCCAGGGCGGGGGACGGCTCCGACGCCGTCGCGCACGGCCCGAAGACGGCCGGGTTGAAAGCGGCCGCCTTCGTCAGCGGGGCCGGGCTGTTGGACCGGTCGGACTTGATACCGAAGCTGATCGTGTGGGGCGCCTGAGTCGACTTGTTGTCGAACACGACCGTGTCGCCAGGGTGGACCTTCAGGCCGCCGGGGAAGTACGCGCCCAGCTGAATGTTCCTGCCTTCGGGGGAGGGGCCGTCGACCGCCACCTGGTAGGTCAGGGGCCCTTGCTTGGCCGCCGTTTCGGCGGCCTGCGGGCTGGACTTGGCGGCATCGGCGTCGCCGCAGGCCCCGGCGAGCAGCGCGACCAGCGCGATGAACCCCACAGTTGTCTTCATGGTTCCTCTCTCGTCGCGCTGAATTGAAGCCGCGGCTGACGGTTTGCGCAAGCGACGTGCCTGTTCGCGGTTGACGCCCTCCGGAACGGCGAGGAGAGTGTGGCCCTCACCCGTCGGCACAGGGGGCACGATGTCGGAGCAGTGGAATGCGTTGAACCCGTCCGCCAAGGACACTCTCCTGGGCGCCCTCGAGCGTGAGGCCCGCGACTTTCTGGAACTGGCCGAAGAGACCGCCCGCTGGGAAGCGCCCACCGCCTGCAGCAACTGGCAGGTGCGGGACATGGCGGGGCACATGATCGACGCCACCGAGGGCTACTTCCCCGGGTTCGAGATGGCTCGGGCGGGCAAGGAGGCCACCGACCAGCCCATCGGCCTGCGCCCCATGGCCGATCGTCTCGACCACCGGGCCCGGGCCTTCCGGGACCAGCCCCAGGGCGACGTGATGCGGCGCCTGCGGTCGGATCTGAGCCAGGCGATGGGCATCTACGAAGGGCTGACCGAGGACGACTGGATGGGCCTGATGGTCTTCCACCCTTACGCCGGTCCCCTGCCGGCGGCGTTCTACCCCTGGTTCCAACTCGTGGATTACGGGGTTCACAGTTGGGACATGCGCGAGCACCGAGGCGAGCCCCATGCGCTGGCCGCCGACACCGCCGACCTGCTCGCCCCGTTGGCGCTGATCGTGTGGCAGATCACCGCCGACACCGACAACGTCACGGAGCCGTTCTCCATCGGGGTGCGCAACACGGCCGGCGCCAACGCCGGTACCTGGAGGATGAACGTGTCGAAGGAGGGCCTGGCCTACGAACCCGGACCGGTCGACGACCTGCCGGCCGTCCTGGAGTTCGATCCCGCCACGCTGGTCCTCACGTCCTACGGCCGTATGCAGGGCGGCACGACGCAGGGCGATCCCGGCGTGGCCGACCGCTTCCGTTCCCTCTTCTTCTCGATCTGATCTCGCGACGGTCAGCCTTCGAACACCGGCGTGAGTATCGCCGCCTCGGACCGGGACAGCCGGGGACGGGCGTAGACGAGGCTTTCGTGCACCACGCCCGCCCCGTTACCCGCCGAGGAGGCGGCCGCAACGGGGCGGGCGCGAGCAGTGCTCGTACTACCGGACGGGCAGGGTCGTGGTGCCCTCGATGGCTACCGCCTGCAGCGCCCCCGGGTTGAGGCCGAGGAAGGTCAGGATGCTCGGAGCGATCTGACGCGTCTGGACCGGGCTCCCGACCGTCACCCCGTGGGCGGCGCCGCCGCCGGCCACCACCAGGGCGACGTGGGTGTCGGCCTCGCTGCCGCCGCCGTGCTCCGCCACCTTCTTCACGCTGGTCGAGAACATCGTCCCCGGTGCGGGCTGGACGATGATGTCCGGCGTTCGCTCGTTGGCGCCGTACAGGTCGTGCAACGGTCCGTCGGTGAGCAGCCCCGCGGGCCCGATGTTGAGGGCGGCGGCGTGGGTGCGGAGGCTGTTCACGGCCTCCTGGCGGTCGGCTCCGTCCTTCAGCCACAGCAATGCACCGCTGTCGGCGATGTCGAAGGCGAGGCCGTCGTCCCCGTCGCTGTCAGCCCCGGCCGCCGCTTGGAGCGTCGCCTCGTCGACGCGCTTCAGCGTCGTCGGGTCCATGGGCGACTGGCCGTGCTTGGCCGAGAGGATCACCTCGGTCGAGCTCCACAGACCCTTCCGGTGCAGCTCGGAGACCAGCCGGCCGACTGCGCTGTCGACTGCGGCGAGCGACGAGGCCATCTGCGGCGTGAACGCCAGGCCGGTCTTCGTCTTGAGGTAGCCACCGGGCACGTATTTGGGGTCACAGCCGCCCGTGGTGTTGCGCACGCACGACTTCACCGGGTCGACGAGCTTCTCGCCCACCGAGACCGCTTGGAAGTTCATCCCGAAGATGGCCGGAACCCCCACCTTGAACTTGCCCGTGGAGTCCAGGCCGTCGATCTGGTTGCGGACCGCCGCCACCTTGATGTTGTCGTAGAACACGGTGTTCGGTACCCAGTCCGTGATGGCCAGGTCCGGCCGCGGGAAGTTGGACGGCGTCACGCTGGCGTTGATCTCCGGCGTGAAGAGGTCGTCGACGGTTGCCGCCGTACCCGGCCCTTCGACGATCTGGTAGGCGGGGTGCTTGTCCGACCAGGCGGTGCGCAGACCAGCGTCGTGGGCCACACCGAAAATCGTGTTGACCTTGAGGAAGTCCCGGGGTTGGACCGGGTCGCAGCGGGTGTCGACCTTTCGCAGCGGCAGCAGCGACGGGTCGATGCTGCCCCAGAACGGGATGTTCCCGGCGGCGTCGTGCTTGGCGATGCTCTCATCGAAGATGGACGGGCTGCCCTGCGGACCCTGGCACGCCGACCCGGGCGGGTAGAGCGAGCGGTCGTAGCTGACGTCGTAGAAAACGCCGGTCGACTTCGGGGTCCCGCCGGTCAGCATGGCCAGCAGCCCGGGGAAGGAGTCCGACGGGATCGAACTCGACGCCTGCGAGTACGTCGTGCCCTGGTGGACGAGGCCGGCCAGGTTCGACTTCGGGTGTTGGGCAACCCAGAGGTTCAGGTCGAAGTCGTGGAGGCCGTCCACCGAGATGAGGAGCACGTGGTGGCTCCGGGTCGGTGCCGCCCCAAGGGCGGCGGGGACGGCGAGGCCCCCGGCGATGACGGCGGCGGCCAGGCCGGTACCCAGGCGCCGTCGGATAGATCTGCGCATTGTCTGCTGCCTCTCCTTTTGTCCCAATCGGGTCAAAAGTTCCTTTTCGGGAGAGGCGGTGCCGATCCTGTCGCCGTGCGGCTTGGTCATCGGGACGGGGCCGGCCGTTCACGCGGCCGACACCCGTCTCCGGATGTCCCTTCAGCCGACCACAAGCCTTATCAGGGCTTCTTTCCCTCGGCCGCCGAGCGGTCGAGGGTGTGGCGCGAGACCGTGTTGGCGTGCGTCTCGGTGAACCAGACGTTGCCGTCGGGGCCGGCGGCGATGCCCTGGAGCTGGCGGTAGCCGTCGCCCACGGCGTAGTCCTTCACGTCGCCCGATGTCGTGACGCGACCGATCCGGTTGGTGCCGAGGTCGGTGTACCAGAGGTTCCCGTCGGGGGCGGCCACGATGCCCTTCGGTGAGCTCTTCTTGCTGCCGAGGGGGTATTCGGTGATGACCCCGTCGGGCGTGATCCGCCCGACCTTGCCGGCATAGTGCTCGGTGAACCAGATGTTGCCGTCGGGCCCGAGGGTGAGGTCGGCCGGGCCGGCCTTCGGGTCGAGGGGGAACTCGGTCATCACCCCGGCCATCGTGATCCGGCCGATCTTGCCGAGGCCTTCCTCGCTGAACCAGATGTTGCCGTCCTTGCCGGCGGCGACGCCGAAGGGGTTCGGCCGCTGCGGGCCCGTGTAGGGGATCGCGAACTCCTTCACCTCGCCGTCGAGGGTCATGCGGGCGATCTTGTCGGTCTTCTGGAGGGCGAACCAGATGTTGCCGTCGGGGCCGGCAGCGATGCCGTAGGGGCCGCTGCGGGGCGTGGGCAGCGGGAACTCCTTGACCTCGCCCGCCGGGGTGATCCGGCCGATCTTGTTGGCCGAGAACTCGGTGAACCACAGGTTGCCGTCCGGCCCGCTGGTGATGTCGAAGGGGCCGGCGCGGTCGGTCGGCAGCGGGTACTCGTCCATCTTTCCGGCGGTGTTGACGCGGGCGATGCGGCCCGCGCTGAACTCGGTGAACCAGAGGTGCCCGTCGGGCCCGCGGGTGATCCCGGCGGGCTGGCTGTTCTTCGTCTTGAGGGCGAAGTGGGTCGCCGACCCTCCACCGCCGCAGGCGGTCCCCAGCAGCGCCACGACTGCGATGACCGCGACGAACACGGTTCCTCGGAGGCGGGTTCTCATGTTCGGTCTTCTCCCTGGCCGGCCGGCAAACGGGGGTTCGGAAGGTTTCCCCCCAATGAGGAGGATTCGCCCTCTTCTGAGCGAACTCCTTCAATGCGTCTTTTCGGACATTCGTCTCTCTTTCAGGAGGATCGATGCCGTCGTTCCGCCGCCGTCGCTCGCTGGTCGCTCTCGCCGCAGTGACCGCACTGTTGAGCGGCGTCGGTGGGTTGGGCGGGGCTGTGCCGGCTCAGGCGGCGGGGTCGTCGTTCCAGATCGGCTTGATCGGCGACACCGGCTATTCGTCCGGCCAGGACAACGACCTGCTGGCCGTTCGCAAGAGCATGGCCGGTTCCTCCCTCGCCTTCGTGGCTCACGATGGCGATATCGCGGAGGAGGGGTTCGCCTGCAGCGACAGCCGGCTCCAGTACGTCCGCGACGTGTTCAACGGGTTCGCGGCCCCCTTCGTCTACACGCCGGGCGACAACGAGTGGTCCGACTGCTCAGGTTCGACGGCCCGCCTGGCGGCCATCCGCCGGATCTTCTTCGGGAACAGCCAGACGCTCGGCAAGTCGAAAATGAGCGTGTCCCGCCAGTCGGGCACGCCCGAGAACGCGCGCTGGAGCCGCGGCGGCGTGTACTTCGCCACCTTGAACGTGCCCGGCCCGAACGGCTCCGGCGGGCCGACCTCCGCCGACGTGAGCTGGCTCAACGGGACGTTCGACGCCGCGGAGGCGGCCGGCGCCGCCGGCGTGATGATCATCCAGCAGGACAACCCGTTCTCGGGGGGCACGCCGGCCGCGCTGCTGAGCGCCCTCAAGCGGCGCACCGTCCTGTTCGGCAAGCCGGTCGTGCTCGTCAACGGCGACACCCACATCCACCGGGTCGACAAGCCGTGGAAGGACGTACCGAACTTCACCCGGGTCGAGACGTTCGCCAATGGCGGATCCCGCAAGTGGGTGAAGGTCACGGTGAACCCGGCCAGTCCCGCGGTGTTCAGCTTCAGCAGCGTCACCGCCTCTTAGGCCCCGGTTAGCCTTCGACCCACGCTCCGGGGGTCGTCGCCGCCTCGGCGCCGGTGCGGATGCCCCGCAGCCCGTACCAGACCAGCTCGGCCGTCCAGTGGGCCAGCAGCTCGGGGTCCTGCTCGGCCGCGCCCTCCCGCAGCGCCCGCCGGCCCACGGCCTCCGCCATGCCGATGACGGCGTGGGCCAGCACCGCCCGGTGCTCGACCGGTAGGTCGACGTTGATCATCCGGGCCACGGCCTCGGCCAGGTGCTCGAGGACCGTCTCCGCCACCTCGGCGAACTCGGCGTCGTTGCGGACGGAGGCGCCGAACAGCAGCCGGAACGCCGGCTGGTTGCCCGTCACGAAGCCGAAGTAGGCCGCCATGCCGTTCTGGACCCGCTCCCGCCCGCTGTCGGCGGGGGCGGCGGCGGCCGTGATGTCGGCCAGCAGCCGATGGCCGACATCCTCCAGCAGCTCCCGGTACAGAGCCCGCTTCGAAGGAAAATGCTGGTAGAGGACAGGTTTGGTGACGCCCGCGGCTTCGGCGACGTCGTCCATCGACGTCGCATGGAAACCTCCGGCGGCGAAGAGCTCGCGCGCCACGTCAAGAAGCTGGTGTCGTCTACGAGGAGCTGGGAGACGCATGGCGAATTGAGGGTAACAGAGGCTTCTTTCCCCCGATCGGGCCATCTCCCCCAGCACGCGTGGCTCGTTCTCGGCCGTCCGATATGCCCGCCAGCGCAGGAGTCGGGTGAACGGCCGCAGAATTTGAGGTACATGAACAACGGCAGATGGATCCGGAAGCCCGGTTTTCATCGCCCGCCTGAGCCCGCACGCCCGGCTCCGGCCCGCCGCGCTTCGCTCTGCTCGCTCGTCGCTCGTCGGCGTCAGCGGAGTCGCAGGGGTCCGACGTTCCTGGCGTAACAAGCCGGTCTCGCATCGGTTGCGGAACAACTCTGCTGGGGGAGGAAATTCCGAGGTAGTAGCGACAAGGTCCCGAGCCAACGGCGACTCGGGATCGTCGTCGCGTCTTTTTTTCACCGCGTCCTGACGAGCGCTCCGAGCGCCCGTTCCAGAGCCTCCATTGAGAAGTGGGTCCGCGCCAGCGCCCGGTTGCGGCCCGCCGTCGGCGCGTCCGGGCGGCGCAGCGCCTCGGCCACCGCCTGCGGGTCGTCGGCGGCAAGGAAGGAAAACCCGAGGGCCAGGATCTCCTCCAGGGCCGGGTAGCGGAGGACCGCCAGCGGGCGGTCGGCCCACACCGACTCGATGACCGGCTGGCCGAATCCCTCGCCGCCGGTCGACGGGAAGGCCACGAGGTCGCAGGCGGCATAGGCGTCGCCCATTCCTGGTGCCGCGCCGCCGGCGTCGAGCCGGAGGTCGTCCGGCGCGTCACGGTGCACCGGCACTGTGGCCGTCGCCAGCACCTCGGCCAGGGTGGCGGCGTACCCGTCCTCAGCCGGTCCGGGGAGCCAGTACCGCACCGGCCGGTCGAGCCGCTCGGCGAGGCCCTCCGCCAACCGGAGGGCGGCGGGGATGTTCTTGCGGGCGATGGCCCGGGTCGGCTGGAGCACGAGGAGGTCGTCGGGACCGCACCCGAGGGCGGCCCGCGTCTCCTCCCTCCGGCCGCCAGGAGCGTCGAGATCGAATGCGTTTCGAACGGTGACGGCGTCGATGCCCCGCTCCGCCAACTCCCGGCGGGAGAAGTCGTTGATGGTGACGTGCACGGCCCGGGCCAGGCGGGGCGGCAGGTCCGTGATGGCCGCCGTCTCCGGGCGTTGCCAGGCGAAGTCGTGGTGGTGGAGCAGCACCACGGTGTCGCCGGGGAGCCCGGCGAGGACTCCGGTGAGCACCCGGGCCGCCTCGAGGTGCAGAGGCAGCGACAACATGTTCTCGACCACCACCACGGCCGAACCCGCCAGTGCCGTCTCGAGCTCGGCCGGCGACGGCCCCTGCGGAGCGGCCGGGCGCTGGCCGGCCGGGCCCGGGGCGGCCTCGGCCGCCACCGCCAGGCCCGGCACCACCACGTCGCCGGGCCGGGTTCCGTCGGCCAGCTCGCCTGCCACCCGGCGGAGCCGGAACCCGAGGCGTTCGAGGGCCCGGCCCCACGTCGCGGCCTGGACCGACACCCCGTCGGGGCCGCCGAGCCGGAACGACACCAGGGAGGCGACCGGCACGAGAACGGCGTTGGCTAGGCCGCGGTGGGGATGCCCAGGCCGGTGCCGACCCGGCGTCGGGTGGCCGGGTTGCGGCTGCAGTGGAACAGCACGTCGACGAGGCCGACCAGCATGATCAGGTCACCGAAGGAGAGAGACTGGCGCAGCGCCGGCACGAGGATGATGTCGCTCAGGGGTGTGAGCTTGTCGGACGGGCGTTCGGCATGGTGCTTCGTCGTGGTCTCGACCGCCTCTTTCGGCGCCCGGATCGGCATCCCGCTGTTCACGGCGATGACGGCACCGTTGAGGGCGATCCCGACCGCCACCACCGCCAGCCCCCGGAGCCGGAGGTTGGCGGCGCAGAAGAGGAGCAGGAAGACGTAGGAGACGACCAGGAGCGCCGACGCGAGGTGGCCCGCCGTGCCCTGCGCCGGGTGCAGCACCTCGAGGGCGAGCTGGATCCCGACGGCCAGCGCCAGGATGCCCGGGTGGCGGAGCTCGGTGGCGGCGATGCTCCGGATGCTGCCGCCACTCACGAGGGCCAGACCCAATGCCAGGGCCACGGTCACGAAGAGGAAGGACATGCGGGCCATTATGAGGCCGTCGTCGTGCGAGATGGAGGAACCCCAGTGGAACAGGTCCGGTACGAGGTCGACGGGGCGGTGGCCCGGGTCACCATCGACCGTCCCGAGCGTCACAACGCGATGTCGTTCCAGGTGATGCAGGAGCTGGGTGAGGCGCTCGACGGGGCCAAGGCCGACGACGACGTGCGGGTCGTCGTTCTCACCGGGGCGGGGGAGCGGGCCTTCTGCGCCGGGGCGGACCTCGGCGGGATCGGCAGTAACGCCGGCCCCACCCGCATGCACGAGGCCCGGGGCGGGCCGGCGGCGTTGTTCAAGGCGCTGTGGCACCTGGGGAAGCCGACGATCGCCCGGGTGCGGGGCTACTGCCTGGCGGGCGGGTTCGGGTTGGCCCTGTCGTGCGACTTCGTGGTGGCCACGGAGGACTCCACCTTCGGCGCCCCGGAGACAGACATCGGCCTGTGGCCCTACCAGATCACCGTGCCGCTGATCCGGTCGATGCCGCCCAAGGTCGCCCTCGACCTCATGCTCACCGGCCGGAAAGTGAAGGCTCCGGAGGGGGAGCGCATGGGGTTCGTGTCCCGCCTCGTCACCGTCGACGATCTCGACCGGACCGTCGACGAGCTGGCCGCCACGCTGGCGGCCAAGTCGGCCGTGGTGACCCGCTGGGGCCGCAACGCCTTCTACCGGGTCGTCGACATGGCCGGGGAGGAGGCCCTCGATTACCTCCACGCCATGCTGACGGTGGCCACGCACACCGATGACGCCACCGAAGGGCTGGCCGCCTTTGCCGAGAAACGACCCCCGAAGTGGACACACCAGTGAGTGTCGGGCGCTTCACCTGCCTCCCCTGAGGCAAACTCGGGCGCTTCACCTGCCTCCCCTGAGGCAAACTGTCGGTTCCCCCAGCGGAGGTCAGAGTGAAGCGAGCATTCGTTCTGGTGCTGGCGTTGGCCGTCGGCGCCGGCGCCTGTAGCAGCGATTCGGCGAAGCAGTCCAAGGGTCCCGAGACCACCGCATCGTCGGCGGCGACGGGCGCCAGCCAGACGAGCGCGGCGCCGGACACCGGCCCGGTGACCGACGCCGACGTGACCGAGGTCGACCAGACTCTCCACCGCCTCGACTCGGAGCTCGACCGGCTCGACTCCGACATGGCCACCGGCGAGGGAGAGGTCCAGTGACCGGCGGTCTCCGCCGGGCCCTCGCTGTCGCCGCCGTCGTGGCCGCCATCGGGGCCGGGCCGATCGGCGTCGGGGCGACACCGGCCGGGGCGCAGCAGGTGCGGTTCGAGGCGTCGAAGAAGGCGGCCGGTGCCGCCATCACCCGCCGGGTGCTGGCGCTTCGGGAGCTCACCACCGCCGCCAAGTCGATCGTCCGTCTGAGCGAGGCCGACCGCAGCGCCCTCACCACCCAGCTCCAGGACCAGGTCAACGGTTTGAGCAGCCTCAACGCCAAGATCCAGGGCGACACCGACGAAGCCACCGTCCGGGCCGACGCGGGGAGGATCGTGACCGACTACCGGGTCTATGTCCTCACGATCCCCAAAGCCCGGGGGGTCGTGGTGTCCGACATCGAGCTCAACGCCGCCGATCGGCTCGCCAAGCTGGCCGACCGGCTGGCGAAGGCCATCGACCAGGCCACGGGCAAGGACACGACCAAGGCGAGGACCGACCTGGCGTCCCTCCGGGCCAGGCTGGCCTCCGCCACGAGTACCGTCAC
>JAUZEX010000482.1 GCA_030838815.1 Actinomycetota bacterium | reverse complement strand
GAGTGTGGCGTGGGCGGCCCGGAGGTAGGCCCGCTCGGCCCGGGACCGGCTGTCGCGCCGCCGCAGCGGGCCGCCGATGAGGGCGAGCTCGCTCCACCGGCTCGACCAGGGCAGCAGCTCCAGCGTGACGTCGACGGGACGCAGCCCCCGAACCGCCGGGTGCAGGGTCCCGGTGGCGATCCGGTGCGGCCGGTAGCCCCGGGGCCGGGGTACGACCCGGGCGAACGGCCCACCGAACCGGAGCGTCCCGGCCGGTGTGCAGACCCGCCAGATGCGTTCGTCCTCGGCGCCGACGGAGCAGTACCCGCTCAGGCAGGAGCGGGCGAAGTCGAGCCCGATCCCGGCCGGGCGGGGGGCGACACGGACGAGATGCGACACATAGGGATGGCAGCGGATGGGGGTCACTCTGGCTCCTTGGGTCGGCCCCCCAACCGGTGCCCAGAGCTTACGGGATAAGGGTTTCCCGGCTTTGAACCGGCTGTGAAGATCCGGAGACGCGAGGAAGGCGGCTCCCGGGGGAGCCGCCTTCCTTTCCTTCATCCTCTGCTGGAGGTCTGTCAGTGATCGGCCACCGGCGCCTTGCCGGCCGCCGCCAGCAGCTTGTTCAGGATCGACAGGTCGTAGATCCCGTCGAGCTTGGCGCTGCCGTCGAGGAGGCCGACCGCCTTGGCGTCGTTGGCCTCCTTGTTCATCGTCGCGGCCAGCGGGTCGAAGGTGAAGCTCATGCCCGACCACGACGCCTTGATGATGTCGACGTTCATGGCCTGACCGGTCACCTTGGCGATCCCGGCGTTCACCACGTCCTGGGCGTCGGCGGTGTTCTGGTTGATCCAGTCGGTGGCGGCGATGTGACCCTGGAGGAGACGCTCGACCACGTCGGGGTGGGCGGAGAGGAACGTCCGGCTCACGATGAGCTGGGTGCTCACGAACTGCCCGCCCGGCCACAGGCTCCGCTCGTCGACCAGGACCTTGCCGCCCCCCTCCTTCACCAGGCGGGTGGCCCACGGCTCGGGCACCCAGGCGCCGGCGATCTGGCCCGACTTGAACGTGTCCAGGGTCTGCGAGTTGTCCTGGGGCACGATCTTCACGTCGCCCCCGCCCTGGGTGTCGGTCTTGAGGCCCTGGGACAGGAAGTACGCCCGGGCGGCCACGTCCTGCGTGTTGCCGAGCTGCGGGGTGGCCACCTTCTGGCCCTTCAGGTCGGCGGCGCTGTTGATGTTCGGCTTGACGACGAGGGCGGCACCGCCCGAGGTCGCGCCGGCGATGATGCGCAGCGCGTCACCCTTCGACTTCACGAAGGCGTTGATCGTCGGGCTGGGGCCGATGTAGGTGGCGTCGATGGCGCCGGAGAACAGCGCCTCGGTGGCCGCCCCGCCGGCGTTGAAGATGGCCGTCTTCAGGTCGACGTCGGGACCGAGCTTGTCGGCGAAGATGCCCTTCTCGATCCCGGCGATGGCGGCGGCGTGGGTCACGTTGGGGAAGTAGCCGAGCCGCAGGGTGACCTTGTCGGCCTTCTTGGCTGTGGTCGTGGTGGTGGGCTTGGCCGTGGTGACCGTCGCCTTGGGGGTGGCGGGCTTGGGGGCCGCGGCCTTCGGGGCGCTCGTGGGGGTGGCCGAGGCGCCGGCGGGGGTCTCCACGGGGGCGGGGGCGGTGGTTTCGACGGGGGCAGGGGCGGTCGAGGCGCTGACGGCCCCGTCGCTCGCGGCGGGCTTCTGGGCCTGCGAGCTCGAGCCGGAGCCGCACGCCGCACCAGCCAGGGTGAGGGCAAGCAGGCCGGCCACGAGGCCGGTGCGGAACGGACGCTTCATTGTTGCTGCCTCCAGCTGATCTCTAGTAAGTTAATGAAGTCAAGTGACTCACTAGAGATTGGACGAGTTCACCTCGTCTCCTGCTTCCGGCCGGCAGTTCTTTTCCCGGGCGCGGCTTTCAGGCCGGTCGGTCCCGTTTCTGGATCCTGGCCCGGTCCGTGGCGGGCAGCACCGCCTTGCGGAGGCGCACCGTCTTCGGCGTCACCTCGACACACTCGTCGTCGGAGATGAACTCGAGCGCCTGCTCCAGCGACAGGTTCCGCGGCGGAGGGAGCCGGACCAGCTCCTCGGCCGTCGATGACCGCATGTTGGTGAGCTTCTTCTCCTTGGCCACGTTGACGTCCATGTCCTCGCCCCGGGAGTTCTCGCCCACGATCATCCCCTCGTAGACGTCCACGCCGGGGGGGACCAGCATCTCTCCCCGCTCGGACAGGTTGAGCAGAGCGAAGGTGGTGCTCTGCCCCCGGCGGTCCGCCACCATCGACCCGTTGTTACGGGTGCGGATCTCGCCGAACCAGGGCTCGTAGGTCTCGAAGACGTGGTGGAGAATGCCCGTCCCCCGCGTCTCGGTCATGAACTCGGTACGGAAGCCGATGAGCCCCCGGGCCGGCACGAGATACTCGATACGGACCCAGCCATGGCCGTGGTTGACCAGCTGCTCGACCCGGCCCTTGCGGGCGGCCAGGAGTTTCGTGACCGCGCCCAGATGGTCCTCCGGGACGAACACCGTCATGCGCTCCACCGGTTCGCAGAGCTTCCCGTCGATCTCCCTGGTCACCACCTGGGGCTTGCCCACGGTGAGCTCGAAGCCTTCCCGGCGCATGGTCTCCACGAGGACGGCCAGCTGAAGCTCGCCCCGGCCCTGGACCTCCCACGTGTCGGGCCGGGCCGTGGGGAAGACCCGCAGCGACACGTTGCCGACGAGCTCGGTGTCGAGGCGGCCCTTCACCTGCCGGGCGGTCAGCTTGGTGCCCCCGCCCTGGCCGGCCAGCGGCGACGTGTTCACCCCGATGGTCATCGACAGGCTCGGTTCGTCGATCCGTATGACGGGGAGCGGCCGGGGATCGGCGGGGTCGGCCAGCGTCTCGCCGATGGTGACCTGGGGAAGCCCGGCCACGGCGATGATCTCCCCCGGCCCGGCCGAGTCGGCCGGAACGCGGTCGAGGGCCTCGGTGATGAACAGCTCGGTGACCTTGACCCGCTCGATCTGGCCCTCGGCCCGGCACCAGGCCACCATCTGGCCCCGGGTGATCGTCCCCTGCCGAACCCGGCACATGGCCAGCCGGCCGAGGTAGGGGGAGCGGTCGAGGTTGGTCACCAGGGCCTGCAGCGGGTGCCCTTCCTCGTAGGTGGGGGCGGGGATGCGCTCCACCAGCAGCTGGAAGAGGGGCTGCAGCGTCTTCCCCTCCACGGCGGGGTCGAGCGAGGCCCAGCCGTCCCGGGCGTTGGCGTAGACGATGGGGAATTCGATCTGGTCGTGGTCCGCATCGAGATCGAGGAACAGCTCATAGACCTCGTCGACAACATGAGCCACACGGGCGTCGGCGCGGTCGACCTTGTTGATGACCAGAATGACCGGAAGACGGGCCTCGAGGGTCTTCCGGAGCACGAAACGGGTCTGGGGCTGGGGCCCCTCGGCGGCGTCCACCAGCAGAAGGACGCCGTCGACCATGGCCAGCGCCCGTTCGACCTCGCCGCCGAAGTCGGCGTGGCCGGGGGTGTCGACGATGTTGAGCTTCACCCCGGCGAAATTGACCGCCGTGTTCTTGGCCAGGATGGTGATGCCCTTCTCCCGCTCCAGGTCCGTGGAGTCCATGACGCGGTCGCCGACGTCCTGGTTCTCCCGGAAGACGCCGGACTGCCAGAGCATGGCGTCGACCAGCGTCGTCTTGCCGTGGTCGACGTGGGCCACGATGGCGACGTTGCGCAGGTCCAGACGTGCAGGCATGGGCTGCAGACTAAAGGAGATGGGTTACAAGACGGGGCAGGAGCCGACGTCGACCGCCACGCCCCGGTGGTCGGAGCCGTGGAGCGTGAACCGCTCCGGAGCGGCCGCGCACCAGTCTCTTGGCACGAAGATGTGGTCGATGCGGAGCAGGAACGGCCGCCACAGGGGCGCCACGTAGGTCGGCCCGGCCCGCTTGGCCCGCATGGCATCGCGGAAGCGCCCGCTGAGCCGCCGGTAGCCCCGGCTCCGGTCGGAGGTGTTGAAATCGCCCGCTAGCACCACCGGCGCCGTCTCGGCCCGGGCCGAGACCAGCAGGGCATCTCGCTCCCGTTGCTGGGCCCTCATCTGCCGACGGATCCTGATGATCCGGCGGGGGCCGAGGTGGGGACGCACGAGGTGGGCCAGATAGACGACCAGCCGCCCGGTGGGGGCATCGATCTCGAGGCGGTGGGCCCGGAAGTCGTTGGGCCAGTTCTTGGGCCGGTCGAGGAGCCGGGCGGGGAAGCGGGACAGGATCACCTGGTTGCTGTACTCGGGACGGATCACGGTCGGGTACTCCGGCGGCGGCGTCCACCGGCCTTTGCCGGCCTCGATGAGCATCACGAGATCCCCGTGCTGGGCCAGCGCGTCGGCTACGGCGCGGTCGAGGGTGCGGTTGCTCGAGCTGACGTTGGCCGAGACGATCCGTAGGGCCCGCACCGGCGGGGGGACGTGCTGGGGGCGCCAGGGCCCGACGACGGCCACCCCGGCGGCCAGGAGGCACGACGCGACCCCCAGGGCCAGTTCCGAGCGCCTCCTCGCTGCGCCGACGACAGCGAGCGCCAGGGCCGCCAGGGCCAGGAAGACAGGTAGGCCGGTGGCGGCCAGGTCGAAGATGAAGCCGCGGTCGCGCACGGCGAACCATGTCCAGGGGGCCAGCGCCACGGCCGCCGCCACCAGCCATCGCCGTCGCCGTCCCCGGAGCATCGGGAGAGCATCCTCGCGAAGCGGCGGGCCGCGCCCATCGCGACCCGCCGTTTCGGGATACTTCGGGAGTTCCGGGCTCTCAGCTCGCCTTGCGGTACTTCCGGACGGCCAGGGGGGCCAGCACGACCAGCAGGCCGATGGACCAGGCGAGTGCCCGGGGGACTGAGCCGGGCGTGCCGACCATGAGGTGCCGGGCGGCGTCGACGACCACGCTCACCGGTTGGTTGCGGGCGTAGGCCTGCATCCAGCCCGGCATCGTGTTCACCGGCACGAATGCCGAGGAGGCGAACGTCAGTGGGAACAACAGCGGGAAGGCCATCGCCTGGGCGGTCTCGGCGTTGCGGGCGTTGATGCCGACCACGGCGAAGCCCCAGGACAGGGAGAAGCTGAACAGCAGCACCAGCAGGACCCCGGCCAGGTAGGAGAGGAGGCCCTCCCCGGTGCGGAAGCCGACGGCGACTCCGACCACGGTCATGAGGAGGACGACGAAGACGTTGCGGCACAGGTCGGCCACGGTCCGCCCGGCCAGCACGGCCGAGCGCGCCATGGGCAGGGACCGGAACCGCTCGATAAGGCCCTTCTGGAGGTCCTCGGCCAGCCCGACCCCGGTCGACACGGCTCCGAAGCAGACGGTCTGGACGAAGATCCCCGGCATGAGGAAGTTGACGTAGCTAATCCCGGGGACGGGGATGGCCCCGCCGAAGACGTAGCGGAACAGCAGCACGAACATGATCGGTTGGATGGTCGAGAAGACCAGGAGCTGCGGCACCCGGGTATAGGCCAGCAGGTTCCGCCAGGTGAGCGTCCGGGCGTCGGACACCGCCCAGAGCAGCTGCTGGCGCCGATCGGCCAGCGTGGGCCGGGGCCGTGGCGTGGCCGCCGGGAGCCCGGCGCCCGGAGCGGGAGCGGCGGCGTACCCCTTGTCGGGCTGGCGGCCCGTGGCGACCTTGGTCGGAGAGCTCATGCGGCACCTCGCAGCGGGGACTCGGCCGGCGCGCCGCCGGATGAGGTATCGGCCGGCTGGCCGGTGAGCGACAGGAAGACGTCGTCGAGGCTCGGCTCCCGCAGCGTGATGCCGGAGGGGGCGATGCCTTCGGCGTCGAGGGCCCGAAGAACTTCGAGGAGGGCGCTCGGGCCGTCGCTGACCGTGAGGTGCACCGTCGTGCCCTCCAGGACCGGCGGCTGGATTCCGACCCGGCCCAGCGCCTGCAGGGCCATGAGAGCCGAGCCCTCCCCGGGCATCCCGATCTCGATCACGGTGGAGCCGAGGGAGGCCTTGAGCCCCGCCGGGGTGCCCTGGGCGATGATCCGACCGTGGTCGACGACGGCCAGCTGGTCGGCCAGCCGGTCGGCCTCCTCCAGGTACTGCGTGGTGAGGAGCACGGTCGTGCCGTCGGCCACGAGGTCCTCGATGACGGCCCACAGCTCGCTGCGGCTGCGGGGGTCGAGACCGGTGGTCGGCTCGTCGAGGAAGAGCACCGGCGGCCGGTGCATCAGTGATGCCGCCAGGTCGAGGCGCCGGCGCATGCCGCCGGAGTAGGTGCGGACGGTCCGGTTGGCCGCCGCGATCAGGTCGAACCGCTCCAGGAGGTCGCCGGCCCGTTCGGTGATCAGCGCCTTGGGCAGGTGCGTGAGCCGGCCGACCATCCGGAGGTTCTCGGTGCCGGTCAGGTTCTCGTCGACGGCGGCGTACTGGCCGGCCAGCCCGATCGAGTTCCGGACGGCCTCGGGATCGGCGACCACGTCGTGGCCGAAGACCCGGGCCTCGCCGGCGTCGGGGCGGAGGATCGTGGTCAGGATCCGGACCGTGGTCGTCTTGCCGGCGCCGTTGGGGCCGAGCAGTCCGAAGACAGTGCCGGGCGGCACGACGAGATCGATCCCGTCGAGGGCGGGGACGTCACCGAACCGCTTGACGAGCCCGGAGGCGACGATGGCGGCGTTTTCCATACTGTCCAGTATCGGTCAGATACTTGGACGAGCTAAATAGTTTTTGTTGCCCGATTTGCGGGGTTATCGGGCGATTTGTCCAGTTAGACGACGACGACCGAGTCCTTCGAGCCGTAGCCGTTGTCGACATATCCGTCCGGTTCGGGGTCATCGACCCAGCGCTCGCCGTCGACGAGGTAGCGGAAGCGGTACGACTGGCCCTGGGGGAGCGTCACCGTGGTGCTGAAGCGCCCGTCCTTGCGCTTCGTCATCGGCGTGGCGTCCGGCGCCCAGGAGTTGAACTCCCCGCAGAGGCAGACCTGATCGCCGGCGTACTCCGCCGGAAGCTCGAAGGTCACCTTCGTGGTCCCGCCCTTCTTGGCCGGTGTCTTGCTGATCATTTACGACTCCTCCAGCATGCGGGGTCGAGGGTCCGCCGACCCACGCGACTTTACCTGCGCCTGTGACATGCGTCTTCACACTGGTGTTTCCAGATCTTTACAGCTGCCCGACTCGGGCAAACAGACAACGCATGCCACAACTCCGGCTCCCTACGGGACGACAATGTCCCCTATATGGCCGCCCCCCGCGCCCCCAGACGCATCGCCCTCCTCGCCGCCACGGTGCTCGGCGCCCTGCTGTTCCCGACCGGAGTCGCCCGAGCCGCCGGCCTGACACTGCAGGTAAGCCCGGAGGTGCTGACTGCCGACGCCAACAATTCGGCGGTTTTGACCCCGACGGTCGCGCCTGCCCCGAGCAACGACACCGTCGTCAACTTCGAGGCGATGAACGGGCCGGCCCGTACGGCGGG
>JAUZEX010000450.1 GCA_030838815.1 Actinomycetota bacterium | reverse complement strand
ACGAACGCCAGAACGGACGCCCGGAACCCCCGGCCGAACTGGCGTTCCTTTTCCGCACTATCCCGGCAGCCGAACGCCGGAACGGTCAGGCGGGGGCGGGGAGGGCCAGGAAGTTCTCGAGGAGCTTGTGGCCGCCCTCGGTCAGGATCGACTCGGGGTGGAACTGGACCCCGACCACCGGGAGCTCCTTGTGGCGCAGGCCCATGACGATCCCGTCCTCCGTCTCGGCCGTGACCTCGAGGCAGTCGGGGACGGAGGCCCGCTCCACCACCAGGGAGTGGTACCGGGTGGCTTCGAAGGGATTCGGCAGGCCGGCGAAGAGGCCGTCCCCGGAATGGCTGATCATCGACGTCTTGCCATGCATGACCTGGGCGGCCCGGACCACCCGGCCGCCGTAGAGCTGGCCGATGCACTGGTGGCCCAGGCACACACCGAGCACCGGCACGCCCCGCCGGCCGAACTCGTCGATGGCGGCGTTGGACACGCCGGCGTCCTCGGGGCGGCCCGGACCGGGCGACACCAGGACCGCAGCGGGGTCGAGGTCGACCAGCGCGTCGAGCATCGCCTCGTCGTGGCGGTAGACGAGGGGGTCCGCCCCCAGCTCCCCCAGGTACTGGACGAGGTTGTAGACGAACGAGTCGTAGTTGTCGATCACGAGGACGAGGCCCATCGCCACAGACCGTACCGCCCGACGCGCCCGCCGGGCCCGCCCGGCCCCTCAGCCCGCCCGGGCGAAACGGACCTTGGACGTGCCGGTGTAGGCCGGCACGGTCACGCGCTCCTTTTCCTCCACCTTGAAGCCGAGTTTGAACCGGTCGGCGTCCTCGGCGAAGCGCTCCACCAGCGGATCGTTCATGAACGGGCCGTGCAGGGCGGCCCCGAGGGCGGTGAAGCGGAACGGCGGCGAGTGCACCGTCCCATTGATGAGCAGCGTGTTGCCGACGCAGAGGATGGCGCTGGTCGGCACGACCCGCTGGCCGTTCACCGCCAACGCCTCGGCCCCCGCCGCCCACAGGCCGTTGGCGATCCCCTGCACATCCTGGGAGTGGATCACGAGGTCATTGAGGTTGCCCGACGGCGACACCCGGTCCGATGAATCGTCGAGCGTCACGATCAGGCCGGGGCCCTCGGCGGCAACGAGACCCATCTTCTCCCGGATCGACGCCAGACCGCCGGACGAATCCGCCGGTCCCCTGTCCCGGGCCTTCTGGAAGCCGGCCACCTGGCGGCGGAGGCCGTCGGCGGTGAGGCGCAGCTCCGAGGAGCGTCCCTCCTCGACCCGGATGAGCGACGCCAGCCGCTCCCTCTCCGGGGCCCGGACGGTGACCAGCCCGGGCAGAGGGTTGAGGTGGGCCGTCATGACCAGGAAGCCGACCGCGGCGGCCACTGCCGGGGGCCAGAGGCGATCCCGCACTATTCTCGACCCATGCCTCGGTCGAAGAGCAAGCGGTCACGGTACACACCGCCGCCGCCGAAGAAGGCCCCGCCGAGCCCTCCGTGGGTCCCCGCCCTGATGTTCACCGGCTTCGGCCTCGGCGTCCTGATCATCATCCTCAACTACCTGGGTCTGCTCCCGGGAGGGGCCGGCAACGGGTACCTCTTCCTGGGCCTGGGCTTCATCACGGCCGGCTTCCTGCTCGCCACCCAATATCGCTGACCGGGCGCCACCGCGCTCAATATTCGCCGCCCTCCACGACCAGGTTCATGTCCTCCCGGCAGTGCCGGGGCGCATGCGGGATGTCGTCCTCCGGCGCGGCGGTCATCGTGACTTCCGTGCCGCAGACGGCGCAGCGGTAGCGGTAGTCGACCTTCCGGAGCCGGCCGACCTCGGGCTCCGCCGGCGGCCCGTGGGTGAAGGACCGCACGATGAAGGTGCCGGACAGGTAGATGCAGAAGAAGGCCGCGACCGCCACCGCGACCTTGAACAGGGTGAACGCCATCGTGGCGCCAGTCTAGGAACCGGGGTCTTCCCGGACGCCTCAAGTGACCAGCCCGTTCGGCCGAAGACCCAGGGGCGACAGGCGACGGTTCGGAGATGGGGTGGCAACGCCCGCGACACGACATTCCCTCGGGGACCAGTTTCAGGGGATCCTCACCGCGGCCCAGGACGGCGGGGAGTGGGCCGTCGCGACCCTCTACCGGTCGCTCCAGCCAGCTGTCGTCGGCTATCTCCGGGGACGCGTCGGCGCTGACGCCGAGGACCTCGCCTCCGAGACTTGGCTGGCCGTGGCCCGGGCCCTCCCCGCCTTCTCCGGGGACGAGACCGCCTTCCGGTCGTGGGTGTTCACAATCGCCCACCGCCGCCTCATCGACCACCACCGGGCCGTGGCCCGGCGGCCCCGCACCCGGAGCCTGACCGCGGCCGAGGGTGAGACCACCGGCGCAGGAGACGCCCTGCCGAGCCGGGACGATCCGGCGGCGGAGGTCGTGGCGGCGGTGGCCGGCGACGAGGCCGTCCGCCGCATCGTCGCCCTCCTTCCCGGGGACCAGGCCGACGTGGTGCTCCTCCGGGTGGTGGCCGGCCTTCCGGTGGACGAGGTCGCCCGCATCACCGGCCACCGGCCCGGCACCGTGCGGGTGCTCCAGCACCGGGCCCTGCGGCGGCTGGCCGACCGCCTGGGGAAAGCTCCCGAGGGGCTGTAACGCCGACGGATGAGCGAGCGATAGCCCGAGGGATGCGCCCGAACCGACACCAGCCCCTCGACGAGGACAGCAGCTCGCGGATGCTGCAGGGGATCGTCCACCCGGACGACGCCCCTCCGGGATACGCGGCGACGGCCGGCCTCCTCGCCACCGCCGCCCAACTGCCGGCGGTCAACGAGGACGCCGCCGCGACCACGGTCTCCGCCATGGTCGAGGTGATCCGGGGCGCCACCCCCGCCTCGGGACCACTCCCCAGGAGATCACTGATCGGCAAGCTCTTCGCCGGGAAGGCCGCCCTGGCGGCAATGGCGGCCGTGGCCCTGACGGCCACCGGCGCCGCCGCCGCCACCGGCACGCTGCCCGGACCCGTCCAGGGCGCCGTGGCGGGCGCCGTCAGCCACATCGGCCTGAACCTTCCCGACGACCACGGCGCCAACGCCACGAACCACGACGGCACGACGGCAACGACGGGCAGTTCCACGGTCCACGGAGCCGACGACCCCGCCGGCCATGACGTGCACGAGGTGGGCGACGGCCAAGGCGCCGGCCAGGGTGTCGACGCCCCGGCCGCCCACGACGACAACGGTGCCACCACCGGTTCGACCGGCGGCAACGGCACCGACAACCGCGGACCGGGCAACAACAGCGGCCAGGGGAACACCGCCCCGGGCGCCAACGGCGCCTCGCCCAACAGCGGACCGGGCAACAACAGCGGCCAGGGGAACACCAACCCCGGTACCTCCACCAGCGGCTCCGGCACCGACGTTCCGGGCCACTCCGGTACGGACGACCACGGCCGCGATACCGGTACGACGGTCACGACATCGTCGTCGTCCACGACCGTCACCACGGCCGACGACCACGGCGGCAGCGGCTCCGGCACGAGCGGCAGCGGCTCCAGCGCGAGCGACAGCGGCAAGGGCAAGAGCGGCCGCTGACGCGGATCGAGCCCGGGCCCCTGTGATCGGAACCCGGGCTCGATTCCCCAGTCCTTCTAGCCCAGGCGCTCGATGATGGTGGCGTTGGCCATCCCGCCGCCCTCGCACATCGTCTGGAGGCCGTAGCGGCCACCAGTCCGCTCCAGCTCATTGAGCAGCGTCGTCATCAGCTTGGCCCCCGAGCAGCCGAGCGGGTGGCCGAGGGCGATGGCACCGCCGTTGACGTTGACCTTGGTCATGTCGGGGTGGTGCTCCTTCTCCCAGGCCAGCACCACCGACGCGAACGCCTCGTTGATCTCGACGAGGTCGATGTCGGAGAGCTGCATCTTGGCCCGCTCCAGAACCTTGTCGGTGGCCGGGATCGGGCCGGTCAGCATCATCACCGGGTCGACGCCGGCCAGGGCGAAGCTGTGGAACCGGGCCCTCGGCCGCAGGCCGAGCTCGTTGGCCTTCTCCTCGCTCATGATCAGCAGTGCCGCGGCGCCGTCGCTGATCTGCGACGAGTTCCCGGCCGTGACCTTCCCGTCCGGCTTGAAGGCCGGCTTCAGCGTGGCCAGCTTCTCGACGTTCGAGTCCGGCCGCACTCCCTCGTCACGGTCGAACACCCCGCCGTCGGCGCCCGACACGGCGATGATCTGCTTCTCGAACCGGCCCTCCTCGATGGCCCGGGCGGCCCGGAGGTGCGACTGGACGGAGTAGGCGTCGAGTTCCTCGCGGGAGAGGTTCCACTTGTCGGCGATCAGCTCGGCCGATATTCCCTGCGGCACCAGGCCGCCGACGGGGGCGTAGCGCTCGTTGATCTTGCTGCCGAACGGCAGGCCGGGCCCGCTCATGACGGTGGCGCCCATCGGAACCCGCGTCATGACCTCGACGCCAGCCGCGATCACGATGTCGTGGACACCGGCCATCACGCCCTGGGCGGCGAAGTGCGCCGCCTGCTGGGAGGACCCGCACTGCCGGTCGATGGTCGTGCCCACCACCGACTCGGGGAACCCGGCGGCAAGGGCGGCGTTGCGGCCGACGTTGAGGGCCTGCTCGCCGACCTGCATGACGCAACCCATGATCACGTCTTCGACGAGGGCGGGGTCGAGGTCGCTGCGGGTGACGAGGGCCCTGAGGGTCTCGGCCGCGAGGTCAACCGGATGCCAGTCCTTCAACTGGCCGTTCCGGCGGCCCACGGCCGTCCGGACGGCGTCGACGATGACGGCGGTCGGCATGTGGCTCTCCTATCTAGACCGAGCGGTCAACTTCTTCATCGTAGATATCCACACTGTCCCAACACGAAAGTGCCCCGCAGACCTTCCCGGGGCTGGAAACCCGAACCGGATTGGCCCGCGCCTGCGCTCGGGTACGCGTCGTGTCAAGCGAACAAGCCGACCGAGAAGGAAGGGTGAAGCCCTATGGCCACCATCGAGGAGAGCGTGGAAG
>JAUZEX010000448.1 GCA_030838815.1 Actinomycetota bacterium | reverse complement strand
CTTTGGCCGCCATGGAGTTCAGGCAGATGATCCGGCCCCAGCGCTGCTCCTTCATGCGAGGGACGACGGCCCGACACAGGTAGACCATGCTCATGGTCATCTGCCGGTGGGCCTGGTCGAAGGCCTCGTCGGCCACGTCGTCGAAGTAGCCCGCCCCGGGGCCGTCGACGTTGGCCACCACGATGTCGGGCGTCACGCCGAAGGCCTCCCGGGCCGTGCCCACCGCCCGTTCCACGTTGGCCTTGACGGTGAGGTCGCCGGCCACGCCGACCGCCTCGGCCCCGGCGCCGACGATGGCCTTCACGGTCTCGTCGATCGACTCCTGGTCCCGCTCGAGGGCGGCCACCACGACCCGGCAGCCCTCCTGGCCGAACAGCTCGGCCGTGGCCCGGCCCATCCCCATGCTCCCGCCGGAGACGAAGGCCACCTTGCCCGCAATGCCGAGGTCCACAGGTTCGCCCCTCCGATAGTTGCGATATGATATCGCAGACTACTGATATGCCACCCGGACGTCAAGATGGGGAGCGCCGGAGATGACGTCCCCGTCCTGCAGCTCCCGTAGCCGATCCGGCCCGTAGCCGAGCTCGGTCAGCACCTCAGCCGTGTGCTGGCCGAGGGTCGGTGCCCCGGCCGTCGGGGCCGGCGCCGCCGTCGGCAACGGTCCTCGCACGCAGCGGTACTCGCCCGGCCCAGCCCCGTTCCCGGCCGGCGGATCGACGGCCACCGTGGCCACCATTCCCCGGGCGCCCACCTGCGGGTCGGCCAGCGCTTCGGCGATCCCATTCACCGGGGCGCAAGGCACGCCGTGGGCGGTGAGCCGGTCGATCCACTCCGCCGCCGGGCGCTGGGCCAGGATCCCTTGCAGGCAGGCGATCACGGCCGTCCGGTACTCGTAGCGCCCGGCGGTGGTGAGCCAGGCGGGGTCGGCGGCCCGGGGGTCGTCGAGGGCGGTCACGAACCGGGCCCACATCGGGTCGTTGCCGACGAAGATCGAGACGTAGCCGTCGGCGGCGGCGAAGGTCTGGGCCGGCACGATCGACGGGTGGGAGCCGCTCGGCGTCCGCCCGGGGACGAACCCGCCGTTCATCTGCCACGCCGCCAGGTAGGTGAGCATCGAAACCTGCACGTCGAAAAGTCCGACGTCGACGTGGCGGCCGCGCCCGGTCCGGCCCCGCTCGACCAACGCGGCGCACACCGCCAGGGCGGCGGCCAGGCCGCCGGAGTGGTCGACGTATGAGATACCGGCCTTGCCCGGTGGCCCGTCCGGTTCGCCGGTCAGGCTCATGACGCCGGCCAGGGCCTGGATGGTGTAGTCGTAGCCCGGCCGGGCGGCCGACGGGCCGGTGGCCCCGAACCCGCTCAGTGACACCGTGACGATGCGGGGATTCACCGCCGCCAGGGTGTCGTGGTCCAGGCCGAGCTTGGCCATGACCCCGGGGCGGTAGTTGTCGAGCACCACGTCGGCGCCGGCCACGAGATCGAGGGCCACGGCCCGCCCCTCGGGGGACGCCAGCCGGAGCCCGACGGAGCGCTTGGCCCAGTTGAGGGACCGGAAGTACACCGACTCGCCGCCGTCGAAGCAGGGGCCGACCCCGCGGGCCTCGTCGGGGTGGCCGGGGTCCTCGACCTTGATCACGTCGGCGCCGAGGTCGGCCAGGGCCAGGGCGGCGTAGGGCCCGGCCAGGAAATGGCAGAAGTCGAGCACCCGGACGCCGGCGAGGGGACCGGTCGCCGCACCGGTCACTGGTCCACCATCCTCTCCTGACCGGTCGTCAGGCTTGTCCTGAGGTCTCGGTGAGGGTGGAGGTGACGGCCTGCGTCGGTCGCCTTTCGAGGGCCACGATGACACTGCCGCCCTCCATCCTCACGGAGCCCCTTGACCGGCAACAGAAGGAAGCGCCGTCGAGCGCCAGTCAGTGACCGACCGGTGGGTGCCCGTTCACCGAGAGCTTGTTTGTCCGACGAGATCGAGGAGGTTCTGTGGCCGTCGATGGAGCGGTGGCCCTGGTCGGGATCGACTGGGCCAGCGAAGAGCATGCGGTGTGCGCAGTGGACCCGGGCGGCCGGGTGCTGGCCAGCTTCACGATCAAGCACTCGGCTGACGGCTTCGATCGTCTCGTCGCCCGGCTGGGCAAGCTGGGCCAGGCAGAGGCGGTCTGGGTGGCGATCGAGCGGCCGGACGGACGTCTGGTCGACCGGCTGCTCGAAGCCGGTCACCCGGTAGTGCCGGTGTCGCCCAATGCCATCAAGGCATGGCGGGAATCCGAGGTGGTCTCGGGCGCCAAATCGGATCCCGGCGACGCCGAGGTCATCGCCGAATACCTGCGGCTCCGAGGCCACCGGCTCGACCGGCTGCAGCCCTTCAGCGACGAGACCCGAGCCCTGCGGGCGGTGTCCCGGGCCCGGGACGACCTGGTCGACCAGCGTGTCAGGGCCCACAACCAGCTCGAGGCCTGCCTGGACGCCTTCTGGCCCGGAGCCAAGGGGATCTTCGCCGACGTAACCAGCGAGATCGCGCTGGCCTTCCTCGAGCGCTATCCCACGCCAACCGCGGCCCGGGGCCTGGGTGAGAAGCGGCTGGCCGCCTTCCTGATCAAGCACGGCTACTCCGGGCGCCGCCCCGCCGCCGAGCTCCTGGAACGACTCCGAAACGCCCCCGCCGGCCTCCCCGCCGGCGCCGAGAGCGAAGCCCGCCGGGACGCCGTGCTGGGCTACATCCGGGTCATCCGGGCCCTCAACGCCTCGATCAAGGCGCTCACCCGGTCCGTGGTCGCCCACCTCGGTGAGCACCCGGACAACGAGATCTTCACCTCTCTGCCAAGGTCGGGTCAGGTCAACGCAGCCCAGATGCTCGCCGAGTGGGGCGACTGCCGCCCAGCCTACGACGGTCCAGAGGCCGTTGCCGCTCTTGCCGGTCTCACCCCCGTCACCAAGAAGTCCGGCAAGCACCACGCCGTCCACTTCCGTTGGGCCTGCGACAAACGCTTCCGCCAAGCCATGACGACCTTCGCCGACAACTCTCGCCATGCCAGCCCCTGGGCCGCCGACGTCTACCAGCGGGCCATCGACCGCGGCTGCGACCACCCCCACGCCATCCGCGTTCTCGCCCGCGCCTGGACCCGAGTCATCTACGCCTGCTGGCTCAACCACACGCCCTACGACGCCGCCCAGCACAAGGCGGCGTGCTCCCTCAAGAAGAAACGACCCGCACGAAAATGTGCGGCCTGAGGTGGACACAGAAGGTGTCATCGGTTCTCCTCGTTGATGGTCGCGGTGTCGATGGTCGTGGGGTCGAGTGCGGCGGCCCGACGCAGGTCGGCCACGAGACTGGCGTACTGCTCGTCCCGGTCGGCCGGCTCCTGCACCCGCA
>JAUZEX010000046.1 GCA_030838815.1 Actinomycetota bacterium | reverse complement strand
CGGAGCTTCTTCAGCTCCTCCATCAGATTCACCTTGGTGTGGAGGCGCCCGGCGGTGTCGACCAGCACGAGGTCCGCTCCCCGGTTGCCGGCGGCGGCCATGGCGTCGAAGACGACCGAGCCCGGGTCGGCGCCGTCCTGGCCCCGGACCAGGTCGGCGCCCACGCGCTGCGACCACAGCTGGAGCTGCTCGGCGGCGGCGGCCCGGAACGTGTCGGCGGCGGCCATGACGACCTTCCGGCCCGAGGCGGCCTCGCGCTGGGCGATCTTGCCGATGCTGGTGGTCTTCCCGACGCCGTTGACGCCGACGAACATCCACACGTTGGGTTGGCCGGGCGAGAAGGCCAGCGACCGGTCGGCCGCCCGCATCGATTCGACCAGGTCGGCCTTGAGGAGATCGAGCAGCTCCGACGGCGTGGAGACCGCCGATTCCTTCACCCGCCGCCGGAGATCGTCGAGGATCCGCCCGGTGACGGACACGCCCACGTCGGCCCGGATGAGGGCCTCCTCGAGGTCGTCCCACACCTCGTCGTCGATGACACTGCGACTCCGGAGGTCGCCGAAGTACCCGGCCAGCAGCGCCCGGGCCTTACCGAGCCGGTCCCGCAGCCGGGGCCGGACTGCCGGGGGCGGCGGGGCGGCCGGCGTGGCCGCCGCCGGCTCCTCGAGCAGCGGTTCCTCCAGCTCGATTTCCGGCTCGACGGCCAGGTCGTCGCCCGGTGGCAGCACGATCTCGATATCGGCCGGCCCCGGCGGCGGCTCACCCTTCGGTTGCGCCGTCGGTCCAGGCTTCGCCGTCGGTCCGGGCTTCGCCGTCGGTTCCGGCTTCGGCTGGGTGACGGCCCGGTCCACCGCCGCCCGCTCCACCGAATCCCGGCGGCGCTGTGAACGCTTGGACGTCGCCACGGTCGCGCCGACGGCGGCGAGGCCCAACACGAGGATGACCACGAGGATGAGCACCAGCTCCATGGCCGCCGATCCTACCGGTCGTCGACCGGGGCCCTCCCTGCCCCCCAGGTAAGGTCGTGATGATGACCAGCGCCTCCCCCACCCCGCCGCTGGCCAAGCGGGTGCCGTACGTCCACGAGGCGCACGACGACCGGCGGCCGGACGACTACCAGTGGCTGCGGGACCGGGACGACCCGGACGTGACGGCCTATCTGGAGGCGGAGAACGCCTACGCCGACGCCCTCATGGAACCGCTGCGGCCCCTGCAGGAGAAGCTCTACGCCGAGATCGTCAGCCGCATCCAGGAGACCGACCTCTCGGTGCCCGTCCCCCATGGGCCGTTCCTCTACTACTCCCGCAGCGTCGAGGGGCTCCAGTACCCCATCCACTGCCGGCGGACCCCCGACGAAGGCAGTCCCGAGCAGGTCCTCATCGACGAGAACGTGCTCGCCGAGGGCCAGGAGTACTGCGCCCTCGGGGCATTCGAGGTCAGCCCTGACCACCGGCTCCTGGCCTGGTCGCTCGACACCGAGGGCGACGAGGACCACGTGCTGCGCATCCGCGACATGGGGACCGGCGAGGACCACCCGGAGGCGATCCCCGGTACCTCCTACGGCGTCGCCTGGGCCAGCGACAACCGCACCGTCTTCTACACGACCCTCGACGAGAGCCGCCGGCCCTGGCAGGTGTGGCGCCACCACCTCGGCACCGACCCGGCCGACGACGTCATCGTCCACCAGGAGGACGACGACCGCTTCTTCTGCTCCGTCGAACGCACCCGCAGCGGCGGCTTCATCGTCATCGACCTGCGCTCGGCGGTGACATCGGAGACACGTCTGCTCCGCGCCGACGACCCCGACGGCGCCTTCACCGTCCTCCAGGAACGCCGCCAGGACGTCGAGTACGGCCTCGACCACCACGGCGACCGGTTCTTCATCATGAGCAACCAGGACGCCCCGAACTTCCGGCTCGTCGAGGCGCCGGTCAGCGATCCCTCGCCGGCGAACTGGCGGGAGCTCATTCCCCACTCGGCGGACGTGAAGCTGGAAGGCATCGCCGCCTTCGCCGGCCATCTCGTCGTGCTGGAACGGGCCGAGGCCGTCCGCCGACTGCGGGTGATCGACCTCGCCGACGGGGGACACCACCTGATCGAGCAACCGGAGGCCGTGTCCCGGGTCGGCATGCCGGAGGAGGACAACCCCGAGTTCGACCGCCGCACCCTCCGCTACACCTACACGTCGCTGGTCACGCCGCAGTCGATCTTCGACTACGGCCTCGACACCCGGGAGCGCACGCTGCTCAAGCAGGAACCCGTCCTCGGCGGGTACGACCCCACGCAGTACGAGACTCAGAGACTGTGGGCCAGCGCCCCCGACGGCACCCGGGTGCCGATCTCCCTGGTGGCCAAGAAGGGGACGCCGACCGACGGCTCCGCCCCCTGCGTCCTCTACGGCTACGGCTCCTATGAGGCGAGCTCCGACCCCCGCTTCTCCTCGCTGCGCCTCAGCCTCCTCGACCGGGGCTTCGTATGGGCCATCGGGCACATCCGGGGCGGCGGCGAGATGGGCCGGGCCTGGTACGAGGCAGGCAAGCTGGCCCAGAAGATGAACACGTTCACCGACTTCATCGCCTGCGCCGAGCACCTCGTGGACACCGGGTGGACGTCGCCCGACCGACTGGCGATCCTCGGCGGAAGCGCCGGCGGGCTGCTGGTGGGGGCGGCCGTCAACCTGCGCCCCGACCTCTTCCGGGCCGCGATCGCCGAGGTGCCCTTCGTCGACGTGGTGAGCACGATCTCCGACCCGACGCTGCCCCTGTCGGTGATCGAGTGGGAGGAGTGGGGCAACCCCGCCGACCCCGGGTTCTACGCCACGATGAAGTCGTACTCCCCCTACGACAACGTGAGGCCCGTCCGCTACCCCGACCTGTTCGTCACCGCCGGCCTCAACGACCCCCGCGTGTCGTACTGGGAGCCGGCCAAGTGGGTGGCCAAGCTCCGCACCACCGCCGAGCCCGGCGGCCGGATCCTGCTGCGGACGGAGATGGGCGCCGGTCACGGCGGCCCCTCGGGGCGCTACGACGCCTGGCGCAAGGA
>JAUZEX010000391.1 GCA_030838815.1 Actinomycetota bacterium | reverse complement strand
CGTCGTTCACGAGGTAGGTGCCGGACGAGACGAGGCACCTGGCGGCGAAGGCGCCGATGACCGGGGCGAGGTGGGCGGGGGTGAGCGAGATGCCGGCCGCGCCCGGGGCGGCGAACACGAGCACGTTCTTGATCCACTGCCGGGGCCGGGCGGCCCGCAGCAGACCGCCGGGCACGGTGAATTTCCACCCGCCGGGCAGGATGACCGGGGCCGGCGTGTCGACGGTGACCAGCGACGGTTCGACCACCGGCGGCGCCTCGGTGGAGATGTCGGGACTCGGTTCTCCGAGCACCTCAGCAACCTCTGGGCCCGCGCCCAAGAACCCCTTCGGCCCATGGCTGCTTCGGCGCTCGGTCATGGCTCGATCGGCAGCTGGTGGCTGGCTTCGATGAGCTCGTCGGCGTCGTGGCCGCCCGCCGCCCCGGTCGACAGCACCGAGTGCACCGACCAGGCCATCATCGCCGCCGACGCCAGCGACCCGGCCAGGAACCCCCGCTCGACCCGGGGCAGCAGGTCGTGCTGCACGGCGGTGACGATGGTGAAGGTGACGAGCCCGACCGCCCAGCCGATCACGACCCGGGGGTAGGTGGCCAGGGCGATCAGCGCCTGGGCCAGCGCCAGGGCCAGCATGTAGACGGCGCTGGCGGCGGCGAGGTAGCCGAGGTCGGTGTGGGACAGCCGGAAGTCATTGCCGAACATGGTTGTCACCACGAACGGGCCGATGGCGAAGGCGGTGACGGAGGCCAGCGCACCGATCGCCACCACCAGGGCCAGCATCCGCTTGAGCCCGGCCCGGAAGTCGGCGTGGCGGCCGGCGCCGGCCAGGTGGGCCAGCTTCGGCAGGAGGGCGGCCTGCACGGCCTGGAACATGAAGAGCGGGATCCGGGCGATGATGAGCCCGTTGAGGAACCGGCCGGCGACGCCGTGCTTCCCCTTCTGTTCGGCGTCGGCCAGGAGCTGCACGGCGAAGACCCCGGCGTTGACCAGCAGCTGGGCCATCACGGAAGCGGCCAGCAGGTAGCCGAGGGCGCTCGACAGCTCCGACCAGGGGGCGTCGGGCCCGGGGGTGATCAGGTTCCGTTCCTTGCGCACCCCGATCAGGGTGGCGGCGATGGGGGAGAGGCCGATGATGACCCCGTAGGGCCCGACCGTGTCCACGCCGACGATGGCCAGAACGGCGCAGGCCACCATGCGCAGGAACGCCTCGGATCCGAGGATGACGCCGTAGGGCTTGAACCGGCCGTTGCCCGACAACACGCCCCGGACGAGGAACTCCACGTAGTAGCCGGCCAGCGCCACCATCAGCGCCACCAGCAGCAGGATCTTGTGGTCGAACAGATGCGGCAGTGACAGGGGACCGGTGGCGGCGGTCACGGCGATGAGCACGGCCGCCGCCACCCCCCCGGCCAGCGCCGCCCGGTGGATGAGCGGGCCGCCGCCCAGCCCCTTGGCCCGCCGGGACGACAGGGCCCGGCCGACCTCCTGCTCGAGGGGCAGGAAGACGCCGGGGCAGATCACGTAGGTCAGCGCCCACAGGACACCGAGGGGGGCGTAGCGTTCGGGGCCGAGGGCCCGGGCCGAGATGGCCAGGAACCCGTAGGACGTGATCCCGCTCACGATGAGCCCGGCCCCCACGGCCAGGGTTCCTTCCGGGAGGGGGTTGCTCCGCCCTTCCAGCAGCTTCCTCGGATCCATCGGGGGTGAGCCTAGGCGGTGGTCGGGGGGCGACCGGTGACGCTGCTCCCAGCGTCGGGTCAGGAACTGCGCTATTCGCCGCCGGCCGGACGGGGCCGGGTCGTCAGGACCGTTGCCAGTCCTTCCAGACGGGGTCGTAGCCGGCCGTCCGGAGAACGGCGGCGACCTCGGCGGGGGTCCGTTCGTCGGCCACCGAGAACTGTGGCTCGGCGTCGGACGGGCCGGTGTATCCGCCGGGTTCGGTGTGCGACCCCGCCGAGAGATGCGTCACACCGAGCGGGATCACGGCGTCCCGGAAGGCCGACTCCTCCCTGGTCGACAACACGAGACCCACATCCGGTAACAGGAGTCGCAGGGCACACAGGAGTTGCACGAAATGGCGGTCGTCGAGGGTGCCGGCCGGTGTGGGGGCGCCGGCGCAGGGCCGCAGGCGGGGGAGCGAGACGGTGACCTCGACCCGCCACCACCGCCGGAGCAGCGCCCGGGCGTGGGCGGCCACGGCCAGCGCCTCGGAGCGCCAGTCGTCGTGGAGGCCGAACAGGGCGCCGATCCCCAGCCGGCGCATCCCGGCCTCGGCGCCCCGGTCGGGGGCGGCGAGGCGCCAGTCGTAGTTGCGCTTCTTGCCCAGGCGGTGGACGGCGGCGTAGGTGGAGCGGTCGTAGGTCTCCTGGTAGACGACGAGGCCGTCGGCGCCGGCGTCGACGAGGCCGCGGTAGGTAGTGGCGTCCCACACCTGCACCTCGAGTGACACCTGGGGGACGATCGGGGCGAGGGCGCCGACGCAGTCCCGCAGGTAGGCCTTGGACACGATCCGGGCGTGCTCTCCGGCCACGAGGAGCACGTGGCGGAACCCGGCCGCGGCGAGTGCCCGCCCCTCGGCCGCCACCTCGTCGGGCGTGAGCGTGCGGCGGGCGATGTCATTGCCGGCCGAGAACCCGCAGTAGGTGCAGACGCTGACGCACTCGTTGGAGAGATACAGCGGGGCGAAGAGATGCATGGTCCGCCCGAAGCGGCGCAGGGTCGTGTCCCGGGCTCCGGCGGCCATGTCCTCCAGGCGCTCGCCGGCCGTGTCGGAGAGCAGGGCGGCGAAGTCGGCCAGATCCCGCCGCGGCCGGGCGAGGGCCCGGTCGACGTCGCCTGCCGTCGCGGTGGCGACGTGGGCCCGCAGCCCGTCGAGGTCGACGGCCAGCAGATCGGCGGCGGCCGTCCCATCGGGGACACCGTCCGGTCGGGTCGAAAGCGCGATCGACGTCGTCACGGGTGGCCGTGTCGCCAGCCGCCGCCCGAACCGGCGTTCATTTCGGACACCCGTCCGTCCGAATTGAACGCCGGATGGGCCGACAGTCGCTCGTCATGGGCGGGCGGCGTCGAGGAAGCCGGTCAGGGGGGACGACGCTTCGGCGGACGGGCGGGCGGCGGGAAGGCCGGCCCGGTAACCGGCCCGTCCGGCGACGACGGCCAGCCGGAAGGCGGCGGCCATGGCCACCGGATCGGCGGCGGTCCCGATGGCGGTGTTGACCAGGACGGCGTCGGCGCCGATCTCCATCGCCTCGGCGGCGTGCGACGGCGCGCCGATCCCGGCGTCGACCACCACCGGCACCAGGGCCTGCTCGACGATGATCTCGATCGCGGCCCGGGTCCGCAGCCCCTGGTTGGAGCCGATCCACGATCCCAGCGGCATCACGGTGGCGCAGCCGGCCTCCTCCAGGCGCTTGGCCAGGACCGGGTCGGCGTTGATGTAGGGCAGCACGACGAACCCTTCGGCGACCAGGCGTTCGGCGGCCTTGAGGGTCTCGAC
>JAUZEX010000363.1 GCA_030838815.1 Actinomycetota bacterium | reverse complement strand
CCGCCCCGGTCGACGTACGGCTCGCGACGGAACGCGACCGCGCCGGCACCGCCGTCGCCGCCCCGCAAATTGACCATCGCCTCGTCGGTGAAATCAGACATCGCAAGCTCGGTCGGCCCGGAGAAGGGCCCCGAGCGCTACTCCCCTGGCAGGATGTCGACGAGGCGGCGGCCGCGGCGGGTGCCGAACTTCACCCTGCCGTCGGCGGTGGCGAACAGCGTGTCGTCGCCGCCCCGCCCGACGTTGTGGCCGGGATGGAACTTGGTGCCCCGCTGGCGGACGATGATCGACCCGGCGCTCACCGCGGTGCCGTCGAAGACCTTCACCCCGAGCCGCTGGGAGTTGGAGTCACGCCCGTTACGGGAGGACGCGGCACCCTTCTTCTTCGACATGGCGAAACAACCCTTCTAACCCTTGGAGATCCCGGTGATCTCAATCGTCGTGTAGTGCTGGCGGTGACCCCAGCTGCGGCGCTGGTTCGTCTTGTTCTTGTACGTGAACCCGTTGATCTTGGGCCCCTTGGCCTCCCCGACCACGCGGGCGGTGACCGCAGCGCCGGACAGTTGGGCCGGGGTGGAGAGGACGTCGGCCCCGTCCACCACCAGGAGGGGCTCGAACGTGACGGTCTCGCCAGGGACGCGCTCGATGTCGAGCCGCTGTCCCTCGGCCACCCGGTACTGCTTGCCACCTGTCTTCACCACCGCGTACATGCGCGCCACACCCCGCAAGAGCCGTAATCGGAAACTGGGATACTACAGCAGCGATTCGTCGAGGATGATTCCACGGCCCTCGCAGGTGGTGCAGATGGTCGAGAACGCCTCCACCAGCCCCTCCGAGATCCGTTTGCGGGTCATCTCGACCAGGCCGAGCTCGGAGATGTCGAAAACCTGGGTCCGGGTCTTGTCGCGGGCCAGGGCCTCCTTGAACTTCCGGGTGACCTCCTCCCGGTTCTTCCTGATCTCCATGTCGATGAAGTCGATGACGATGATCCCGCCGATGTCCCGCAGCCGGAGCTGGCGGGCCACCTCCTCGGCCGCCTCGAGGTTGTTGGCGAAGACCGTCTCCTCCAGGTTGGAGCGGCCGACGTTCTTGGCCGTGTTGACGTCGATGACGGTCAGGGCCTCGGTCCGCTCGATGATGATCGAACCGCCCGACGGCAGCCAGACCTTGCGCTCCAGGGCTTTGTGGAGCTGCTCGTGGACGTGGTAGCGCTCGAAGATCGGCAGCGGGTCGGTGTAGAGCTCGACCCGATCGGCCAGCTCCGGCGTGATGGCCTCGACGTAGCGCCGGATCTCCTCGTAGAGCGCCGGGTCGTCGATGACGACGCCGCGGTACTCCTTGTTGAACTCCTCCCGGATGACCCGGATGGCCAGATCGGGCTCCTGGTGGAGCAGCATGGCCGGGCGGTTCTTGGCCGCCCGCTTGGAGATGTCCTCCCACTGGGCCGACAGGCGCTTCAGGTCCCGGGCCAGCTCGTCGGCGCTGGCGCCGTCGGCGGCGGTGCGGACGATCAGGCCGTTCTCCGCCGGGCGGATCTCGTCGAGGATCTTGCGCAACCGCTTGCGCTCGTCGTCCGACAGGCGCTTGGAGATGCCGTAGGTGCCGGGCTGGTTGGGGATCATGACCACGAACCGCCCGGCCAGGCTCACCTCCTGGGTGAGCCGGGCGCCCTTCGTCCCGATGGGATTCTTCGTCACCTGCACGACGACGGACTGGCCGTTGCGCAGCAGGCGCTCGATCTTGGGTCGCCGACCCTCGATCTCGCTCTCGTCGAAGGTGACGTCGTCGCGGTAGAGCACGCCGTTCTTCGGCGTGCCGATGTCGACGAACGCCGCCTCCATGCCGGGCAGGACGTTCTGCACCTTGCCGAGATAGATGTTGCCGTCGATCTGTTGCGTCGTGTCGGTCGGCCGGGAGACGTAGTGCTCCACCAGGCTCCGGCCCTCGAGGACGGCCACCTGGGTGGCCACGCCGGGCCGGACCGACACGCACATCATGTACCGCCCGGTCGGCCGGCCTTTCCTCGTGCGGCCCTTGCGGCGCTCCATGGCCGCCTCGTCGAGCTCGTCGAGCATCGCTTCGACTTCCGACTGCCGGGCCTTGTCGGCCGTGGCGGCGGCGCTGCGCCCCCCTCGGCCCCGGCCCGACGCGGGAGCGGGCGTGGCCGGGGCGGCGGCCGCCGAGCTGCTGCTCGCACGTTCGCCTCCGCTTCCACCCCCGGATCCGCCGCGGCCGCGGCCGCGGCTGCGGCGACGCCGGGGGGCCCCGTCGTCCTCGGCGTCGGCCGTCGTGCGGGAGGAGGGAGCGTCCGCGGCGGGAGTCGACGCGGCGGGCGCAGAGATCTCAAGGGAGGCCGCGGAGGCGGCGGCTGACCGGCCCCTTCCGCCCGTGCTGGCCCGCCGGCCCCTCTCGCCGGGCTCAGCGGCCCCGCCGGCCTTGTCGCCGGACGGGCCCGGGCCGGCACCCGCCTTCTCGGCGGACGGGCCCGGGCCGGCACCCGCCTTCTCGGCGGACGGGCGGGACGAAATCGCAGTCTCGCGGGACAGGCGGGGCGAAGTGGCTTTCCCGCCGGACAGGCCGGCCGAGGGCGCCTCTTTCTCGCCGCCCACGCCGGCCGATGGCGCCTCCGTATCGGCGCCGGGCAGGCGGGCGGCGGTCGGTCTCCTGGCGGCCAACGGAGCAGGCTTCGGCGGGGCGGGAGCCGGACCGGCCGAGTCCCCGGCCACGCCGGGACGGCCCGGAAGCGACACCTGGAGCGGGCCGGAGGAAACCGTCGGATCCTCCGGCTCGACCGCCGCGGTAGCTCGAGCAGCGCCCTGGCGGGAGCGGCCGCCCGACCGGGGAGGGCGGTCTGGCCCGGCACCGGATCCGGGAGCCTCGGGGTCGTCAGCGGGGGTCTCGGCCGTCGCCGCGGCGGTGGACGGCCGGCGACTGCCGGCCGCTGACCGTGATCGGCGGGGCTGATCGGGGGCGTCGGCACCAGGGCCGTCACCTCCACCGTCGTCGGCCGTGCCGGCCGTCGCCGCGCCCGCCCGCGTCGAAGCTCCCGACGCGGCGCGGGGCTGCGAACGGCTCTGGCGGCCGGCGGCGGCCGGGGCGGCCTTCTCGGTCAGGTCGACGGCGTCGTCGCCGTCGCCGTCCTCGTCATCGTCGTCGGTGTCGTCGCTGTCGGAGTCAGACGCGCCCGGCCCGGTCGATGACGGACGACGACGATTGCGACCGCCCCGCGAACCGCGGCGCCGTCGCTTGCGGACGACTACACCGTCCTCGCCGCCGGCACTCGGGGCCGACGCTTCCTCGCCCTGTTCCGGCCGCGATACGGCAACCGGTTCGTCGGAGACCGGGCGGGCCTCCGGAACGCTCTCGTCGGACATGGAACCCTTTCCTCGTGTCGCGCGCTAATGCAGCGCGCCGGCGCCCGGCGGCCGACGCATCACGACGGATGCACAGCGGGGGGCGCAGAGTCGAATGGTGGGGGGCGCCTCCGGCGCCCGTATCGATCTGGTCAGACTTCGGGACGTGACGGGCCAGGAGCGCCTTCGCTCGGACGCACCCCCGCGCCGCCGACACGCGCCACCACCCGGCCAGCAGGGCCAGGGCAAGGACCGCTCCTGCGGTCGTCGCGGGTAGTCGCGTGCCGCGATGAGCAGACACTCCTGGCCGGGCGGGCCGCCGAACCGTCAGCGGGGAGGGGCGGGCAGCCGGGCTTCCGGTGCCACGACCCGTCCCGACGAACCGGGAGGGCTCGATCGCCTCGGCCAGCAGCGGTTCAGTCCGCGGCCAGAGGGTCTTCATCACGTTACGGCCAGTCTAGCGGT
>JAUZEX010000334.1 GCA_030838815.1 Actinomycetota bacterium | reverse complement strand
CGCTCCCGTCCACCTCCACCCCCGTTCCAGCCCTGGCAACGATTCCTGGTTCGTGCTCACCGGCTGCCGCAAGGGCACGGTCCCGAAAGCGCTGGTCGACCACGGCCCCGCCGCCGCCGGCCGCGCCCTCGCCCGCCTCGTCGACGCCGTCGGCGCCGATCGGGGCCATGTCGAGCTGTGGGACCACGGTGATCCGCTCGACCGCTCCCGCAACGACACGCTGGCCCTGCTGGCCGCCCGTACCGGGGTGGGGATCGTGGCCACCAACAACGTGCACTACGCCACGCCGAGGGAACGGCCGCTGGCCACCGCCCTGGCCGCCATCCGCGCCCGCCGCTCGCTCGACGCCCTCGACGGCTGGCTCCCGGCCGCGGCCGGCGCCCACCTCCGCTCCGCCGCCGAGCAGCAACGCCGTTTCGCCCGCTGGCCCGGCGCCGTCGAGCGCACCGTCGAGATCGCCACCACCTGTGCCTTCGACCTGGCCATGGCCGCCCCGCACCTGCCGGACTTCCCCGTCCCCCCGGGCCACGACGAGATGAGCTGGTTGCGGGAACTGGCCTGGAAGGGTGCGGCGCACCGCTATCCGCCGACCCACCCGCAGTACGAGCAAGCGCGGCGCCGCATCGCCGGCGAACTCGACCTCATCGAGGAGCTGGGCTTCGCCGGGTACTTCCTGCTCGTCCACGATCTCGTCGAGTTCTGCCGCCGGGAGAACCTGTACTGCCAGGGGCGGGGGAGCGCGGCCAACTCCGCCGTCTGCTACGCCCTCGGCGTCACCAAGGCCGACGCCGTCGGGCTCGGTCTCCTCTTCGAGCGGTTCCTCTCCCCGGAGCGGGACGGGCCGCCCGACATCGACCTCGACATCGAGCACGAGCGCCGGGAAGAGGCCATCCAGTACGTCTACCGCCGCTACGGCCGGGATCGGGCTGCTCAAGTCGCCAACGTCATCACCTACCGGCCCCGGTCGGCGCTGCGGGAGATGGCCAAGGCCGCCGGGCTCTCACCCGGACAGGCGGACGCCGTGGCCAAGTCGGTCGAGGGCTGGACGCTGCGGGAGGCGGAGGCCGAAGCCGGCGGCGACCTGACCAAGCCGAAGTCCGACGGCGGGGCCGGCATCCCGCCGCTGGTGCTCGACCTGGCCCGCCAGGTGCAGGGCTTCCCCCGCCACCTCGGGATCCACTCCGGCGGGATGGTCATCGCCGATCGGCCCCTCGTCGAGTACTGCCCGACCGAATGGGCGACGATGGAGGACCGCTCCGTCCTCCAGTGGGACAAGGACGACTGCGCCGCCGCCGGCCTCGTGAAGTTCGACCTCCTCGGCCTCGGGATGCTGACCATGCTGCATCTGGCCGTGGACCTGATCGCCGAACACCAGGGAATCGAGATCGACCTGGCCACCATCCCCCAGGAGGAGGCGGTCTACGACCTCCTCTGCGCCGCCGACACCGTGGGTGTGTTCCAGGTCGAGAGCCGGGCCCAGATGGCCACGCTGCCCCGGCTCCGGCCGAGAACGTTCTACGACATCGTCATCGAGGTGGCGCTGATCCGCCCCGGCCCGATCCAGGGCGGCTCCGTCCACCCCTACCTCCGGCGCCGCAACGGCGAGGAGCCCGTCACCTACCTCCACCCCCTCCTCGAAGCGTGTCTGAAGAAGACGCTGGGCGTGCCGCTGTTCCAGGAGCAGCTCATGCAGATGGCCATCGACGTGGCCAACTTCACCCCCGGGGAGGCCGATCAGCTCCGCCAGGCCATGGGCTCCAAGCGCTCCCACGAACGGATGGCGGTGCTGCGGACCCGGTTGATGGAGGGAATGGCGAAGAACGGCATCACCGGCCCGGTGGCGGAGGAGATCGCCCACAAGCTCGAGGCCTTCGCCGACTTCGGCTTCCCCGAGAGCCACTCGGTGAGCTTCGCCTACCTCGTGTACTCCAGCTCGTGGATGAAGCTCCACTACCCGGCCGAGTTCACCGCCGCCCTCCTCAACGCCCAGCCGATGGGGTTCTACTCGCCGCACACGCTCGTGCGCGACGCCCGCCGCCACGGCGTCGAGGTCCTCGGCCCCGACCTCAACATCTCCCGTACGCAGTGCACCCTCGAGCCCCGCACCGACAACGGCGTTGGCCGGCCGGTCGCGAGTTGGCACGCCGACGATTCGACGATGGCGGTGCGGATCGGGCTCCGCTACGTGCGGAATCTGGGGGACGGGCTGTTGGAGCGCATCGAGGCCGAGCGCCACGCCGGCGGCCCGTTCCGCGACCTGGAGGACTTCGCCCGTCGTACCGGCGCCTCCACCGGCGCCATCGATGGCCTGGCCACCGCCGGCGCCTTCGGGTGCTTCGGGCTGTCCCGGCGCGACGCGCTGTGGGCCGCCGCCGCCCTGCGGGAGGCGAGGCCCGACAAGCTGCCCGGCCTCGTAACCGGCCTCGACGCCCCGGCCCTTCCCGGGATGACCGCTCCCGAGGAGGCGGCGGCCGATCTGTGGTCGATGGGCCTGTCACCGACCGCCCACCCGACCGAGTTCACCCGGCCCGCACTCGACGCTCGGGGAGTGCTGACCATCGCCGGACTGGCCGGCGTCCCTCACCGCACGGTGGTGGAGGTGGCCGGCGTCGTCACCCACCGGCAACGGCCCGGAACGGCCAAGGGTGTGATCTTCATCAACCTGGAGGACGAGACCGGCCTGCTGAACGTGATCTGCTCACCGGGCCTGTGGCGCCGCTACCGGCGGGTGGCCCGTACGTCCTCCGCGCTGCTGGTCCGGGGCGTGCTCGAACGCCACCAGGGGGTCGTGAACCTCGTCGCCCACCGCCTGGCCCCGCTGCCGACGGGGTCGGCTCCTCGCTCCCGCGACTTCCGCTGAGCGACGG
>JAUZEX010000320.1 GCA_030838815.1 Actinomycetota bacterium | reverse complement strand
AGCCCGACCTGGTGCTGCTGCCGACGGAGCCCTACCCCTTCAAGGAGCGCCACGAGGCCGAGGTGGCCGAGGCGATGCCCGGCGCCCGGGTCCTGATCGTCGACGGGCAGGACCTGTTCTGGTGGGGGATCCGCACTCCCGGGGCCGTAGAGCGCCTGACCGCGGCGTTGTCGCGCAGCTGAGACCTCCGGCGTGTCGCCCGATCACCGTATCCGGGGACGAAGCGGTCAATCCCAAGAGGTGCTTGGAGGCGCGGCCGGTTCCTTGTCGAAAACCAACCTCGTGTGGCTCGCAACATTTCGGAGGACCCGATGACCCTGTCTTTTCGGTGCCGCTTCGCCTGCGCCGTGACGTCCGTCCTGGCGGTGGCCGCCCTGGCTTCTCCCGCCGGCGGTGCGCCCATCGTCACCACGGTGACGCTGGCCGACCAGAGCAATGACGCGACGCCCATCTCGCTCGGCGGGGCTGACATCGTCAGCAGCACGGCGGCGTTCAAGCCGACCGAGATCACCTTCACGCTGAAGACGGCCGTCCCCGAGGACCCCCGGATCACGGCGAACTGGGCCAGCCCGGCCACCGGCATCGACTTCCTCATCCGGACGGCCGCCGCCGCCCCCGGCTACGACTACGACCTGCACTACAACTACGTCAACGGCGCCATCACCGGCAAGGTCTACGCCGCTTCCGACACCACCCTGTCGAACCCGCTCTGCTCGGCCACGAGAGCCGAGTACTCGAACAAGACGCACCGGGTGTCGATCGACCCGGGCTGCATCGGCCGGCCGGAATCCATGACCTACGGCCACCTGATGAGCTACAAGAGCGACGTCAACAACCCCGACTCCCAGATCGTCACCGACACGCCCGACAACGGCGCCTTCTCGGGCGCGCTGGTCCGGCCGAAGCTCGGCTACTGGCTGGTCGGCCGGGACGGCGGAATCTTCGCCTTCGGCGACGCGCCGTTCTCCGGTTCGACCGGCAACCTGCACCTGAACCAGCCGATCGTCGGCATGGCGTCCAACCCGGCCGGCACCGGCTACTGGTTCGTGGCCGCCGACGGCGGGATCTTCGCCTTCGGCGATGCCAAGTTCTTCGGCTCCACGGGCTCGATGAAGCTCAACAAGCCGATCGTGGGCATGACGCCGACCTCGACCGGCCAGGGGTACTACCTGGTCGCCTCCGACGGCGGCATCTTCTCCTTCGGTGACGCCAAGTTCCGCGGCTCGACCGGGAGCATCAAGCTCAACAAGCCGATCGTGGGCATGGCCGCCACCCCCAACGGCCGGGGCTACTGGCTGGTGGCGTCGGACGGCGGCGTGTTCGCCTTCGGCAACGGCGCCGACTTCTTCGGCTCCACCGGCGACATCAAGCTGGCCCAGCCGATCGTCGGGATCGCGCCGAGCAACAGCAACAAGGGCTACTGGTTCGTGGCCGCCGATGGCGGGATCTTCAGCTTCGGCGACGCAGGAAAGTTCACCCCGCAGCTGGGTGGGTCGCCGGTGACGGGCGTGGCCGTCTCGCCCGACGGCAACGGCCTCTGGGTCACCCGGGCCAACGGCGACGTGAACGGCTACGGCAGCGTCCCGAGCCTCGGCAAGCTGCCCTCGGCGCCCTCCCAGCCGGTCGTCGGGGTGGCGGCGCTGAAGGCGGCGGACCCCACGGCCACACCGCAGCAGTAGTCCCACACCGACCTTTCAGGTCTGACGGGGAGGCGCCGGCCCGGGCGCCTCCCCGTTTGAATTGCCCGGGTTGATTTGACGGGCGGCCCCGTCCTCTATGGTCGGACCGGTGAGCTCCTCCCACGGCAGCGACGGCTCAGCCCGGGCCATCGCCGCCGCCTTTGCGGCCAACCTGGGCATCGCCCTGGCCAAGTTCGTGGCCTTCGCCATCACCGGGGCGGCGTCGATGCTGGCCGAAGGGGTCCACTCGATCGCCGACACCGGCAACCAGGGCCTGCTGTTCCTCGGGGGCCGCCGGTCCCGCAGGCCGGCCACCCGCCAGCACCCCTTCGGTTTCGGCCGGGAGCGGTACTTCTGGAGCTTCGTGGTGGCCGTCGTGCTGTTCACCGCCGGGAGCCTCTTCGCCCTGCTGGAGGGCGTGGAGAAGCTGCGCCATCCCCATGAGCTCGAGTCATGGGAATGGGCCGTGGGCACGCTGGTGGTGGCGTTCGTCCTCGAGTCCTTCTCGCTTCGCACCGCGGTTCGGGAGAGCCGGGACCTCAAGGGCGACCTGCCCTGGAGGGCCTTCATCCGCTACGCCAAGGTGCCGGAGCTTCCGGTCGTCCTCCTGGAGGACACCGGCGCCCTCCTCGGTCTGGCCTTCGCCCTGGTCGGAGTGGGCCTGGCCGAGGTCACCGGCAACCCCCGGTTCGACGCCCTCGGCAGCATCGCCATCGGCCTCCTCCTGGGCTTCATCGCCTTCGTCCTGGCGGTGGAGATGAAGAGTCTCCTCATCGGCGAGGCCGCCGCCCCGGCCGTGCAGGCCCGCATCCGGGCCGCCCTGGAGGGCACCGACGGCATCCGGCGGGTCATCCACCTTCGCACCGAGCACCTCGGGCCCGAGGATCTGCTGGTGGTGGCCAAGATCGCCGTCGACCCGAGCTTGCCGGCGCGGGAGACCGCGGCGCTGATCGATCAGGCCGTGGGGCGCGTCCGGGCCGCCGTCCCCGAGGCCCGCCTGATCTTCCTCGAGCCCGACGTGGATCGGGCCCCCGCCCGCACTGAAACCTAGGATGCCCAGCCGAGCTACGGGAGGTTCCCCTTGAGCGTCGTCCGGATCAACGCCATCACGGTGCCCGCCGAACGTATGGAGGAGTTCGAGAAGCGCTTCGCCAAC
>JAUZEX010000368.1 GCA_030838815.1 Actinomycetota bacterium | reverse complement strand
CTGGACACTGACGCTCCTGGCCGCCGGCTACGCCGCCCTGATCCTGGTGTTCCGCTGGCGGCGCAGCGGCCGACCCTGGGTCACCTGGACGCTGATCGGGGTCGACACCATCCTCATCGCCGTCCTGGCCGGGCTCACCGGCGGGGGGCAGAGCCCGTTCGCCCCCATCCTGTTGCTGGTGGTCATGGCCGTCGCCATCCGCTTCGGCTTCCGGCGGGCGGCCATGGCGCTGGGCTGGACCGTGCCGATCCTCGTCACCCTCATCGTGCTCGTCCCCCGGCCCGCCCGGCCCGGCGACCAGCGGGCCCGTGACGCCCTGTGGTGGACGGGCCACCTGACCGCCGCCGCCGTCCTCGCCGGGGTGCTCTCCGACCGCCTCGACCTGGCCCACCGGCGCCGCTCCGAGGCGGAGGCCGATGCCGCCGTCGAACGTCGCCGCCTCGATCTGGAGCGGGACCTGCGCCGCCGGTTGGAATCGCTCGACGAGGGGCGGCGGGCGTTCCTCTCGTCACTCCTGCATGAGTTCCGCCCGTCCGTGGCCTCGGTGTCGACGTTGGCCCGGGCGCTGCGCCGCGACGACGAGCTGACGGCCGGCGAACGGACGGAGATGCTGGAACGGGTGGACGGATATGCCCACCATCTCGACGTCGTCCTCCGGGAAGTGGCCGAGGTCCTCACTTCGGAGTCGCTCGACGCCGAGCACCGGCTGCACCGGGCGGACATCTACCTGCCCCGCCTCGTCGGGGAGGCCGCGGCCCTGTCGGGGCTCGCCGCCGATCGGGTGGTGACCCGGTCGCAGCCCGGGGACAACATCGTCCGCAGCGATCCCGACAAGTGCCTGCGCCTCCTCGTCAAGCTGCTCGAGGAGGCCGCTCGCCATGCGCCGCCCGAGGTGGTCATCGAGGTCGACATCCACCGTTCCTCGGCGGCTCCCGCCGCCCTGGTCGGGGGGACACCCCATGTCCCCCAAGGGGACGAGGTGCTGGAGCTGTGCGTCACTCCGGTGGGCGTCGGACAGGAGGACCCCCTCTCAGGGGGACACCCTGCCGACCCCCCGGGCCTGGGCCTGTGGATCGCCGCCCGGCTGGCCGAGGCGATGGGCGGTGGGTTGGCGGCCGAGCCCGGCGCCGACGGCCGGGGGTCCGTGCGGGCCTGGCTGCGGATCTTCTGACGGGCGCCTTTCTGCCCTCTGCGGTGGACGGCGGAATGGCCGCCTGTCGGCCGGGAGGACGCCCCGGTAGTCTCGGATCCGTCTGAACGGACACTTGCCTGCGATCGGCCGAGATCGCAGGCTGTGGAGCGGCAGCAGCCGGGGGCGCGGCGCTGCCGCGGGCAAGAGGGGGGAATCGAGCTGGATATCGTGCGGCTGGCCCTCGTCGACGACGGCGGCCTGTTCGGTCGCGACGTCGAGGCGATGATCGAGACCGCCTCCGGCGGCGCCGTCGCCTTCGTCGGTCGGACCGACGACCACCGGGCGGTCGTCGACCTCGTGCGGCGGCGAAGGCCGGAGGTCGTCCTGCTCGACCTGGCCCTGGGGTCGGCGGCGATGACGGCGCTGCGTGACCTCCACCGCTCGACGCCCGTCACCCGCGTGGTCGCCATCACCGGCGAGGCCGACGTCAACCTGGTGTCGACCACGTTCCGGGCCGGAGCCCACGGGGTGCTGCTCAGGGCGACCACCCCGGAGGACCTCGTCGCCCCCCTCCTGGCCGCCGCCTCGGGGCACTGCGTCCTCCCCGGAGCGCTGCTCCCGTCGCTGGTCGGCATCGCCGTCGCCCGCCACCCGGAACTGCTCGACACCCTGACGCCGGAGGAACGCCAGCTGTGGCGGATGGTGGCCGATGGCGTGGAGACCACGCAGATCGCCGAGACCCTGTTCGTCTCCGAGCGGACGGCCAAGCGGATGGTGGCGCTCCTGCTCCGGCGCCTCGGTGTCGCCAACCGCATCCAGGCCGCCGCCCTCGCCGGCCAGTCCGGCCTCCTCGACTCCACGCCGGTGTCCCCGTGATGCCCGGGGCCGGGGTGTCCCCGTAATGACGCCCGAGGACGTCCTGACCGTCGTCCTCGTCGACGACCATCAGCTGTTCTCCCGGGGCCTCGAGCTGCTGCTGAACACCGATCCGGACAGCCGGGTCCGGGTGCTGGCCCGCACCGAGGACGCCGGCCGGGCGCTGGAGCTCGTCCGCCACCACCGGCCCAGGGTGGCGATCATCGATCTCGTCATGCCCCCGCCCGGGGGCCTGGCCGCCATCGAGGCGGTGAAGCGGCACTACCCGGAGGTGCAGGTGCTGGCCCTGTCGGGCAACGACGACGTCTCGAGCGCCGTCGACGCCCTCCGGGCCGGCGCCGACGGATTCCTGCTCAAGTCGTCGGAGCCCGACGAGCTCGTTCCGCCGCTCATCGCCCTGGCGTCGGGCGTGGCAGTCGTCCCGCCGCCGGTCATGCTGGCCCTGCTCGACGCCAAGGCCAGCTCGGGCGAGACACGTCTCGCCGGGCTCGGGGCCGACGACGTCGCCCTTCTCCGCCTCGTCGCCGCCGGGCTGGAGAGCATCGAGATCGCCGAGCAGCTCCACGTCTCGGAGCGCACCGCCAAGCGGCTGGTGGCCGCCCTCCTCCGCCGGATCGAGGTCGCCAACCGGGTGCAGGCGGCGGCCTTCGCCGGCCGGGCCGGCCTCCTCGAATGGGACGCTGCTCCCTAGAAGGGACGGGCCGTCCGGCCTGAACGGCCCCTGTGGACCGCCGCCGAGTGGCCCCGGAGTGCCAGGTCTGGCCCTCACACCCGGTGAACGGCGCGTTTCCGATGTGGTGCAATCGTCCCCGCTCGCACCATTCGCGCACTCGGCTCATCGAGCCACCGACCCACACGAGCACAAGCCGCCAGGGGGGAGGACGTCCTGTCGGCGGCGAGGAGAGGTGATGGCTTTGCATAGACGTTGGAGCTACGTCGCCCTATTCAGCACACTGGCCATGTTGGGGGTCGCCTGCTCCGGCGGATCCTCCAAGGAGGCCTCGAAGAAAGCCGACAACACCCAGGCCGCCTCGCCGGCCCCGAGCACCGACGCGTCGACGCCCAGCGCCGACAACTCGTCGGCCACCCCGACCACCGCCGCCGCCGCCCCCGGAAGCGCGGCGGCCACGCCGTCGTCGCCGTCGGCGCCGGCCGCCAACGGCTCGACCCCGGCCGGCAAGGCCGCGGCCAACAACGCTCCGGGCGGCAAAGCCGGCACCTCCAACGCTCCCGCCAGCGGCGCCCCCAAGAGCAGCAGCGCCGCCGCCACGCCGGGCGCCCCGGCCCCCGGTGGAGCGGTCCCCTCGCCGACCCCCGGCAAGGCCAACTACGCCTCTGACGTCGGCGTCAGCGCCGACACGATCCGGATCGGCACGATCAACATGACGTCGGCCACCCGGAGCCTCGGCCC
>JAUZEX010000366.1 GCA_030838815.1 Actinomycetota bacterium | reverse complement strand
TCCGGGTCGAGCTGGACCTGCATGAGCTGGAGGCGCTCGCCGAAGATGGGGACGTTGGCCACACCGGGCACCCGCAGGATCCGGGACCGGATCGTCCAGTACGACATCATCGACTGCTGCATGAGGTTCAGGGTCTTGGAGGTGATCCCGATCTTCATGACCCGGCTGGTCGACGACAGCGGCTGGATCGTGACCGGCGGCCCGGCCCAGTTCGGCAGGGTGGCCATGGTCTCGTTCAGCCGTTCCGAGGCCCACTGGCGGGCGTTGAGCACGTCGGTGCCGGGCTTGAAGATCATCTCGATCGACGACAGCTGGGGCACCGACTTGGAGCGGATCACGTCGAGACCGGGGACGCCGTTGAGGGCTTCCTCGAGCGGCACCGTGACCAGGGACTCCACCTCGGACGGCGACAGCCCGAGCGACGGCGTCTGCACCTCCACCTTGGGCGGCGCGAACTCGGGGAAGACGTCGACGGGCGCGTGCTTGAGCTGGGCCACGCCGGCGAACATCAGCCCGGCCGCCAGCGCGATGACCAGGAACCTGAACCTCAGGCTGGCGGCGACGATCGAGCGCATCATGACTGGGTGGCCACCACCGTGAGGGCCGGGTCCGGCTGGCTGTCCCGCAGGTCGATCTCCCACAGGTCCCGCAGGTCGAGTTCGGTGTCGTCACCCTGGCCGTAGCCGAAGCGCAGGTAGAGCGCCGGCACCAGGAACAGGTTGAGGACGGTCGAGGTCACCAGGCCACCGAGGATCACGCCGCCCATGGGGTTGATGATCTCGTGGCCCGGAAGGTCGCCGAAGACGACGAAGGGTGCGAAGAGCGCGGCGGTGGCCGTGGCCGTGAGCAGGATGGGGCCGAGGTGTTCCCGACCCCCCCGCAACACGAGATCGAGGCCGAACTCCTCGCCCTCGTGCCGTTCGAGGTGCTGGTAACGCTTGACCAGCAGCACCCCGTTGCGGACGGCGATGCCGAAGACGGTGAGCAGCCCGACCAGCGATCCGAGCTCGATGCTGCCCCCGTCGATCCAGATCGCCACCGCCCCGCCCACCAGGGCCAGCGGCAGGGTGAAGAACGACAGCGCCGCCAGCCGCCAGCTCCCGAAGGACGCTTGCAGCAGCAGGAAGATCCCGATGGCGGCGAAGATCCCGACGAGCACGAGCCGGTGCTGGACCGCCTGCCGTTCGGCGAAGTTGCCCACGAGCTCGTAGTGGTACTCGAGCGGGAAGTCGACCTTGGCCAGCGCCGCCCGGACGTCGGCCAGCACCGCGCTGCGGCTCCGGCCGGACACGCCGGCGGTGACGTCGATCCGGCGCGACACGGCGTCGCGCTCGATGACGTTGGGCGCCGGCTTGACGTCGACGGCGGCGATGTCGCCGAGCCGTACGTGCCCGCTGGGGGTGTCGATCAGCAGGTCCCGGATGGTGGTCACGTTCTGGCGGATGGCGGGGGTGCCCCACACCACCACGTCGAACACCCTCTGCTCCTCGAACAGACTGCCGACCTGCACCCCCGACAGCAGCGTGGCCGCCGCCCGGCGTACGTCGCCCGGCTTGATCCCGGCGGTCTTGGCCTTTTCGAGGTCGACTTCCACCTGGAGCGTCGGTTCCAGGGTGGGCAGGTCGGCCTGGATGCCGACGAGGCCTTTGGTGCCGGCCAGCGCCTTCTGCACGTCGGCCGCCTTGTTGCGGAGGATGTCGAGGTTCTGGCCGAAGAGCCGCACGACGACCGCTTCGTCGTTGCCGCCCACGGCGTCTTTGATCCGTTCTTCCGAGTAGGTCATCAGGTCGCTGTCCACGCCGGGGTAGCCCCGGACCACTTTCTTGATGGCGGCAACCGTCGAGTCGTAGTTCGCCTTGGGCCTGACGCTCACCCACAGCGCGGCCGAGTTGGGGCTGGAGATGCGGTCCGAGGTGACCGCCCGTCCGACCTGGCCGCCGACGTCGCGGACCCCGGGGAGGGTCCGCAGCTCGTTCCCCATCCGCTCGGTGATCCGGTCCATCTCCGGAAGGGAGGTGCCCGGCGCGCCGTCGAGGTCGATGCGGAAGTCCGTCTCCTTGAACGTGGGGATCGGGGACTGCGACAGGTGGGGGACGACGAGAACGCCGACCACGGCCAGGGCCGCCACGGTCAGGTAGGCGGGACGGAACGAGCGCGTGCCCCGCAGCAGCAGCCGGTTGTACCGCTGTCCCGCCCACTGCAGGAAGGGGGATTCCCGGCGGCTGAGCGGCGCCCGGGAGAACACCGCCACGGCCAGGGCCGGGGTGACGGTCATGGCCACGACCATTGACGTCAGCAGCGCCAGGGCGTAGGAGGACGCCAGGGGCCGGGCGAAGGCGCGGCCGAGGCCGGAGAGGAAATAGACCGGCAGGAGCGGGAGCAGGACGATGAGGGTGGCGAACAGCAGCGAGCGGCGGGCCCCGGCGGTGGCGTCGAGGATCTCGGCCGCGACGTTGGTGTCGGCGCCTTCCTGGCGTCGTTCCCAGACGCGCCTGGCGGCGTGGTCGGCGACGATGATGGCGTCGTCGACGACGACGCCGAGGGCGATGGCGAGCCCGGCCACGACCAGCGTGTTGATGGTCGAGCCCCGCAGTTCGAGGACGAAGGCCGCAGCCACCAGCGAGGTGACGATGCCGGTGACGGCCACCAGCGCCGTGCGCCACTGGTAGAAGAGGAGGGCGAGGGCCAGGAGCAGGAGCCCGAACCCGATCAGCAGGGTGATCCCCAGGTCGTGGACGGCGTGGTGGATGAAGCCCGCCGGCCGGAAGATCGAGCTGTCGATGGTCAGGCCGGTGAGCCCCGGCTTCAGGTCGGCCAGCGCCTCCTCGACGCCTTTGGTGACCTCGAGCGTGTGGGCGTTGGGCAGCTTCTCGACGACGAGCATCAGGCCGGGCTTGCCGTCGACGATGGCGTCGCCGATGAGCGGCTGGTGGTCCTCGACGACGGTGGTCACGTCCCCGAGGCGCAGCGGCGAGCCGTCGGCGCCGGTGGGAGCGGGGTGCTCGTCGGCCGCCTCGATGGGGACGCCGGCCAGGTCGGTGGGCTTGATGATGGGGGACACGTGGCGGACGGCGAGGCGCTGGTTGGGCGCGTCGAAGAATCCTCCGGTGCCGGGCGACGACGCCTCGAGGAAGGAGAGCGACGACACCCACAGCGAGTTGCCGGCGGTGCTGACGATCTGGGACAGCGCCACACCCTTGTCGGCCAGGCGTTGCGGGTCGACCTGGACCTGCAGCTGCCGCTCGCGTTGACCCCAGATGGCGACGTTGGCGACGCCGGGCACGCCCATGAGGCGGGGCCGGATCGTCCAGCGGGCCAGGACGCCCATGTCGATGAGGGAGAGTTTGTTGTCGGCCGAGGGCGACAGGCCGATCATCATGGTGCGGCTGGTCGACGACGTCGGCGGCAGCATGACGGGCGCCTTGGAGACGTTGGGGATGGCCGCCGGCACGCTCAGGCGTTCCTGCACCATCTGGCGGGCCTTGAGGAGGTTCGTGCCCGGCTGGAAGAGGAGGGTGATCGACGACAGGCCGGGGACCGACTGGGAGCGGATCGTCTTGAGCCAGGCCACCCCGTTGAGGACGTCGGCCTCGAGGGGGACGGTGATGAGCTGCTCCACCTCGGCGGCGGAGAGTCCCAGAGCCTCGGTCTGGATATCGACCGTCGGCGGGGTGAACTCGGGATAGGTGTCCACTGGCGCCTGGCGGAGGCGGGCCACGCCGGTGAAGATCAGGCCCACGGCGGCCACGACGACCAGCAGGCGGAACTGCAGGCTGGAGGCGATCACCCGGCGGATCATTCGAACTCACCGATCCCCGTCTCGGTCCCGAAGAGCTCGGCGGTGCCGACCGTCACCACGGCGGTCCCGGGCGGGGGCCCGTCGGTGAGGTATACGGAGTCACCCTCGATGGTGCTGACGGTGACCGGCTTCCGTACGAAGCTCAACGGTGCAGGGTTGGTGTACACCGAGGCGAGCCCGTCGGCGTCATAGATCACGGCGGCGTAGGGCACGACCGTGTGGCCGGCCTGCTGACCGGTGGCCTCTTTGACGGTGGTGGTCTCGATGCCGAGCCGCTGGGCGGCCTTTTCGGTCAGTTCCACGCGCTGGATGTCGGTCCCCTCGATCTTCACCACCTTGGCGGGTTGGATCTTTGCGACCTCCCCCGACCCTTCGGAGCAGGCGGAGAGCGCCGGGAGGGCCGCCAGCGCGAGGAGCGCCGCGGTCCGTCGAATGGTGCGATGCATGATGTCTCCCGTTAGAGGCGGTGCTGGTAGAACCCTGTGTCCGGTGCCAGGTCGGTTTCGCCGGGATCGGGCTCGTCGTTGCCGTTGGTGTCGCTGAGGGCGGTGACGCGGTACTGATACGTGGCCACAGGTCCGATGAGCCGGCGGGAGAAGGACACCCGGAGGCTGTTGGGTCCGGCGCGGGTCACGGTGGCCGGGCCGAGCTCCTTCTCGTTCGGGTCCTCGACCTTGGCGCCGAGCTTCCCTTCCTCGAACTCGACCGACACGAGGGTGTCGACCATCTGGTCGTTGTTCTTGTCGAGTTCCCAGGTGAAGTCGGCCTGGCTGTCCTTGAACGGCTCGTAGGTCTCGACCGTGTAGGCGATGTTCGAGTCGTCGTTGGCGTGGGTGAGCGTCTTCAGATCGAGGGGCAGGTTGACGTCGTCCGGGTCGGTGAAGCTGACCGGCTGGGCCTGCGCCGTCCGGATCGCCGCCTCCCGAGCGACCGGGGTCTCCGGGCTGGCCTGTTCGGCTTCGGTGCGAGCACACGACGCCAGCAGCAACGCCAGCATGGCGGCGGTCGCGAAACCGCGCTGCGTCCCCATCATTTTCCGCTCCCCTTCGCGACGAGGTAAAGGGGATGACGGTCACCCGTCCCCGCACCTCAATCGAGCCCCTTCGGCGCCGCCCAGCGAGCCCCAAGCTGGTGCGCTGCTCAAGGAGTGTAAGAAGGCGTTACTAAAGCGTCAATTGAGAGAAGGACACCGTTCTCACCGTTCACCCAAGAAACAGTGTGAGAGGCCGCCCCCTGCACGGGGCGGCCTCTCTCGTTTTCAGTTTCCGGCAACCCCAGCGGAGGGTTGCTGAAGCGGGTATCTCAATCGGTAGCGGTTGCGCCTGTGCAGCCCGGGAGCGCCGGACGGATCAGGCTGCGGGTTCTAGTACTCGCAGTTGTTGACCTCGTCGCCGGCGCCGAAGAGGCAGTCGTCGAAGTCGTCGCCGCCGTTGACCTTGTCCACTTCTTCGTCGTCGCTCGAGATCATGACGTCGTCGCCGCTGCCGCCGACGAGGAAGTCGTTACCGGTGCCGCCGGAGACGGTGTCGTTGCCGCCGTCGCCGACCACGGTGTCCTTGCCGGCACCGCCGTCGAGGCTGTCGTCGCCGGTGTCGCCGCGGATGGCGTCGCCGCCGTCGCCGCCGGAGATGCTGTCGTCGCCGGCCGCGCCGCAGATCTGGTCGTAGCCGCCGTTGCCGCTGATGGTGTCGTCGCCGTCGGAGCCGACGATGACGTCGTCGTGGTCGGTGCCGTCGATGAGGGCCGGGCCGTACTGGCCGGACGCGTCGAGCCAGGTGTGGCTGGCCGGACGGCCGTTGCACAGGCCGCCGATGGCGTGGGCGGAACCGCTGTTGAGGAAGGCCAGGCCGACGATGAAGCCGGTCGAGGCGGTGGCGACGGCCAGACGGCCGGCCTTGTGACGCAGAGAAGTAGCGTTCATGGTGAAGTGTGCCTCCTGTGAGTGCTTTGCAGTGCATGACCCGCCGGCCCCGCAGCCGACGGTTTGGTCCTGCCCGCATCCCAGATCCCGTGTGGCCCGGGGCCTCGTTGCGCCCCTGTGCCACACCCCAGCTCCGGTGATCCGGACATCTTGCGGAGCGAGACTTGGATCCCTCGCCCCTGCGATTTCGCTGACCGGTGGCTCCCCAGCTTTCCGGTCTCAGCTCCCCAGCTGACAGAAGGAATTGTGAAGTCTGCGTCGAAGAAGGTCAAGTTGGCTCATAGATACTAAATCTCCGGGATATCGAGGTAACTTCCACATTATTTGGCTTCACCCGCGATTTTGAGCCTCTGCGTTACGTTCCGTTCACCGAAACCACGGTTCTGGTGCGGTTTTCGAGCTGGGACATCGTCGCCACTTCTCAGGTGGTTCTCACATCTTTTTCGGCCGCAACGACGAAGAGACCGCCCCGAGGGGCGGTCTCTTCGCTTCTCAATCGGTGTTGGTCTCGCCTGGGCTGGTCCGGGAAGTTCCGGATCAGGCTGGCGCGCATCTCAATCGGTAGCGGTTGCGCCTGTGCAGTCCGGGAGCTCCGGACGGATCAGGCTGCGGACATCAGTACTCGCAGTTGTAGACCTCGTCGCCGGCGCCGAAGAGGCAGTCGTCGAAGTCGTCGCCGCCGTTGACCTTGTCCACGGACTCGTCGTCGCTGGAGATCATGACGTCGTCGCCG
>JAUZEX010000204.1 GCA_030838815.1 Actinomycetota bacterium | reverse complement strand
ATCGAGTTGGAAGGGCTGAACGACGAACTCACGGCCATCGCCCGGAGCGACCCGCTCACCGGATTGCGGAACCGCAGGGCCTTCGGGGAGGACCTCGACGTGCTGGAGACACGAGCGCTCCGCTACGGACACGGCTACTGCATGGCTCTGCTCGACGTCGACCACTTCAAGTCCTACAACGACACGTACGGCCACCAGGCCGGCGACCAGGTCCTCCGGACCGTGGCGGCCCAGATCAGAGCCGAAGCCCGGGAAGGAGATGCCATCTACCGCTACGGCGGCGACGAGGTCCTGTGCATCTTCCCCGAACAGTCCCTGTCGACGGGGACGGCGGCGGTCGAGCGAGTGCGAATGACCGTCGAGCGGCTCGCTGTGCCCCATAGCCGCAATCCGCTCGGAGTGCTCACCCTCAGTGCCGGCCTGGCCATGCTGGACGCGAGCCAGGCCCGTTCGGCGGGCGACGTCCTCAAAGAGGCCGACGACGCCCTCTACCGAGCCAAGAAGCTCGGCGGCAACCGCGTCGAGACGACGCTGTCACAGCTCGCCTGATTTCTCGGCGACGACGATTCTGATCTCGGAGGGGAGGAGGACTTCACCGCCGGCGGTTTCGGCCAGGCCGGAGAGGTGTTCCGTCAGCAGTTGGCGGACCTCGCCCTGCTGCTGGGCGCCGAGGCGGTTGGCGTACAGGCCGGCCAGCGGGCCGCCGAGGACGGCGGCGTCGACGGCGTCGTCGATGGACGGGAAGGCCATCCGCTCGTCGATGGCTTCGTCGTAGGTGACGGTGAGGTCGGCCTCGGCCACCATACGCCCGAGCACGCCCGGTAGCCCGTAGAAGAACATCATCGGGCAGACACTGGCGTAGTACTCGGCCCGGCTTTCGATCATTTCGATCACCGGGCTCCACCAGACCTGGGAGGCACGACCCCAGACCAGCACCATGAGCCGTCCGCCGGGGCTGAGGACGCGGGCCATCTGTTGGACGGCACCCCGGGCGTCGTAGCAGTACATGAGCCCGAAGCTGCAGGTCACCGCGCCGAAGGCGTCGCTGGGCTGGGACATGTGCTCGGCGTCGTCGACCTCGAACGAGAGGCTGGGGGTCGCGAACCGCTCCCGGGCCCGAGCGACCATCGGCTCGGCGAAGTCGGTCCCCAGCGTGCGCCCGGTGGGGAGCCGTTCGGCCAGCGCCCACGTCGTCAGGCCCGGACCACAGGCGACGTCGAGGCCGTCCCAGTGGGGTTCGGGGGCGAGAAGGTCCAGGCCTCGGCCCGTGAGGTGGGCCATCCGCACCCCGAACATCTCGTCGTAGGCGAGGGCGACCCGTCCCCAGGCGTTTCGCATCCCGACCTTCTCAGCCGACTCGTCCTCGCTCATCGGCGGCATTCTCTCAGCGGTCAGCGGGACGTCGCCAAGCCGGTGTCGTAGGCGATCACGACCAGCTGGGCCCGGTCCCGGGCATCGAGTTTCATCAGGACCCGGCTCACGTGGGTCTTGGCCGTCGACGGGCTGATGTTGAGCTCGTCGGCGAGCTCGCTGTTCGACAGCCCCCGGGCGACCTGCTCGAGGACTTCGCGCTCCCGTTCGGTCAGCACGTCGAGGACGGCGGGGTCGGCTCGCTTGGGCTCGGGCCGGGTGGCGAACTCCTGCATCAGGCGACGGGTCAGGCGAGGCGAGAGCAAACCGTCGCCGGCGGCGACGATCCGTATTCCCGCCAGTAGCTCCTCCGGGGACGTGTCCTTGAGCATGAACCCGCTCGCGCCGGCCCGCAGCGCGGCGTAGACGTAGTCGTCGAGATCGAAGGTGGTCAGGATGAGGACCCGGACGTCGGGGGTGGCGGGGTCGACGGTGATCTGGGCGGTGGCGGCGATGCCGTCGACGACGGGCATGCGGATGTCCATGAGCACCACGGCCGGCCGGAGGCGGCGGGCGAGGGCGACCGCCTCGGCGCCGTTGGCCGCCTCACCGAGCACCTCCATGTCGGGGGCGGAGTCGACGAGCACCCGGAACCCGCCCCGGAGCAGCGCCTGGTCGTCGGCGATCACCACGCCGATCGTCACCGGATGGCCTCGTCGATCGGCAGGCTGGCGAACACCCGGAAACCATGGCCGGCGGGAGCGGCGCTGAGGTCGCCGCCGAACAGGTTCACCCGTTCCCGCATGCCGACCAGGCCATGGCCCTGCCCGTCGGAAGCGAGGCTCGGCGGGCGCCCGACGGGAGCGCCGTCGTCGTCGATCTGGATCTCCAGCTGGTCGTGGCGGTGCCGGACGGTGACGTGGGCGGTCGTCGGACCGGCGTGGCGGACGACGTTGGTCAGCGCCTCCTGGATGATCCGGTAGGCGGAGAGGTCGACGCCGGCCGGCAGTGCCGGCCTGTCGCTCCCGGAATCGATGTCGAGGTCGACGTTCACGCCCGCCTGGGTGATCTGGGCGAGGAGATCGGGAAGGTCGGCCAGCCCGGGCGCGGGGCTGAGATCGGGACCGTCCCCGGATTGGCGGAGCACCCCGACGAGGAGGCGCATCTCGGCCAACGCCTGCTTGCTGGTCTTCTCGATGATCCCGAGCGCGTCGCGGACCTCGTCGGGCTGGGTGTCGAGGACCATGCGGGCCACGCCGGAGCGCACCGCGATGACGCTCATGGCGTGGGCCACGGTGTCGTGGAGATCGCGGGCGATCCGGAGCCGTTCGTCGGCCACCGCCCGGAGGGCGCGCTCGGCCCGCTCCCGTTCCCGCTCCGCCGCCCGCTCCGCGAGCTCCTGGGCGTAGGCCCGACGCGTCCGGGTGTTCTCCCCCGCCAGCCAACCGACCACGATCACCGGTGGGAGCGCCAGGACGCTGGCCCAGGCCGGCCCGCCCTGGGCGAACATGGCGCCGACGACCATGCCGCCCACGACGGCCAGCGCCGCCTTCAGCGAGATCCGGCGCCCGGTGGTGGCGGCGACGGAGTAGACGACGGCCGCGGCCGTGATCAGCGTCGGCCCCCGCCCGTCGAGGGCGACGAGGACCACGGTGGCCGGAGCGACGAGGTAGAGGGCGTGCATCGGGTTGCGACGCCGCAGCGGCAGCGGGAGGCAGGCGACCAGGATGGCCGCGTAGCGGATGGCGTCCCACGGTGCTCCGGACGGGTGCCGCTTCTCCCCGAGGGCGGTGGCGAGGATCGCCGAGGTGGCCAGCATGACGGCCACGACGACGTCGATCGCGATCCAGGGTCGCCGTGACAGGCGCTGGGTCAGCGGAAGCGACAGTCCCTCGTCCACACCAGCCACCGTACCGGTCGGATCCCCTGGGCACATCGGCCCCGGGGCCGACACCGGCCTACATCGCAGGATGTACGCGCCGCCGCGAGATCGGTCCGCAGGGCGGACGACGCCACCGGACGGATCCTTCATGGTGTGAGTCAGAGATCCGGCCATCCCCCCTCCGGACATGGAAGGCAGGCAGACCAATGACGAGCCACCACAGCCCTCGGGAGCTCCTGATCGAGGCCCGAGGCCTCACCAAGCGGTACGGCACGACGGTCGCCGTCGACGATCTCAGCTTCGACGTGCTCCCCGGTCAGGTCACGGGCTTCCTCGGCCCCAACGGCGCCGGGAAGAGCACGACGCTGCGCATGATCCTGGGCCTCGACACCCCCTCCGCCGGCACCGTGAAGATCGGCGGGAAGCCCTACAATCAGCACCGCCGCCCTCTGTACGAGGTTGGTGCCCTCCTCGACGCCAAAGCCATTCACGGCGGACGCAGCGCCTTCAACCATCTGCTCAGCCTGGCCCAGTCCAACGGGATCCCCCGCCGTCGCGTCGACGAGGTCCTCGAGACCGTCGGCCTGACCAGCGTGGCGAAGAAGCGGGCCGGCGGGTTCTCGCTCGGCATGGGCCAACGGCTCGGGATCGCCGCCGCCCTCCTCGGCCGGCCCGACGTGCTCCTCTTCGACGAGCCCGTGAACGGCCTCGACCCCGAGGGCATCGTGTGGATCAGGAACTTCATGCGGTCCCTGGCCGCCGAAGGCCAGACGGTCTTCGTGTCGTCCCACCTGATGAGCGAGATGGCCCTGACCGCCGACCATCTCGTCGTGATCGGCCGGGGCAAGCTCATCGCCGCCACCAGCGTGACGGAGTTCATCGCCCGCAGCTCCGACAACTACGTCCTGGTCCGCACCGACCAGGCCGATCGGCTGCTCCCGCTGCTCGACGCGGCCACGGCCGTGGACCGGGTCGATGGGGCCTTGCACGTCAGCGGCCTCGACTGCCGCACCATCGGCGACATCGCCGCCGCCCACTTCATCGCCCTCCACGAGCTGTCCCCCCAGATGGCCTCCCTCGAAGAAGCCTTCATGGAGCTCACCCACGACAGCGTCGACTACAACGCCGACGTCCCCGTCGCCCACCTCGACGCCAGGAAGGTCGCATAGTCATGGCTTCCATCACCATCACCACCCAGTCCCCGCTGTCCGCCCGGCTCGCGGAGCGCACCCGCAATTTCGGTGACGTGCTGCGCTCCGAGTGGACCAAGCTCCGCAGCGTCCGCTCCACCTACTGGACCCTGCTGGCCGCCGTCGTCATCACCGTCGGCATCTCGGCCTTGGTCAGCGCCATCTATGTCAACCAGTACCCCAAGATGAGTGCCTCGGACCGGGCGTTCTTCGACCCGACCCACTTCAGTCTCATCGGTGTGTTCCTGGCCCAGTTCGCCATCGGCGTCCTCGGCGTGCTCACCATCACCGGTGAATACAGCACGGGCGCCATCCGGTCGACACTGGCCGCCGTCCCGCAACGCCGGACGGTCCTCGCCGCCAAGGCGACGGTGTTCACCGGGGTCTCGCTGGTGGTCGGCCTGGTGTCGTGCTTCGCCGCCTTCTTCGTCGGCCAGGCGATCCTGTCCAGCCAGGGCCTCCAGGCCCACCTGGGCGACCCTGGCGTGCTCCGGGCCGTGGCCGGCTCCGGGCTCTACCTGGCCATTCTCGGACTGTTCGCCCTCGGCATCGGAACCCTCCTCCGGCGCAGCGCCGGAGCCATCTCGGCACTGTTCGGTGTCATCCTCGTGCTGCCGGTGCTGGTGCAGACGCTCCCGTCGTCGTGGACCGACAGCATCGCCCGGTACCTGCCCTCGAACGCCGGAGAGGCCATCTCCCACACCATGCAGGCCGGGCCCCGGATCGGGCCCATGCTCTCGCCGTGGGGCGGGATGGGCGTGTTCATGCTCTACGCCGCCGTCGCCCTGGTCCTCGCCGGCTTCGCCCTCCACCGGCGGGACGCCTGAACGAGACGGGCCATGACGGCCCGGGCAACGACCTCGTGGGGCGCCGGCTTGAGCCGTCGCCCCACGAACGCGCCCGGGTCCGGCGCGCTGCCTCAACCCAGCAGGGAGAGGACCGCCTCGGTGTCGGTCAGGTCTTCGACGACAAGGTCGGCTCCGGCCGCTTCGAGGTCGGCCCGGGGAGCGAAGCCGTTGGCGACCAGGAGGCAATGGGCGCCGCCGGCCCGGGCGCAGGCGGCGTCGAGCGGGGTGTCGCCGACGACCCAGAGGCCGGCGCGGTCGACGGGGCCGTAGCGGCGTTCCACCCGCTCGAGAGCGACGGGGACGAGGGCGTTGCGGTCGGCGTCGTCGCTGCCGTAGGCGCCCACGTCGAGGT
>JAUZEX010000200.1 GCA_030838815.1 Actinomycetota bacterium | reverse complement strand
TCGTCGTTGGCCAGTCCGTCGTCGGGCACCTCGTCCTTGAGTAGCCCGTCCACCAGCGACAGCACGAGTGGTTCCACCGCCACCGAGCCCGTGCCGGCTCCTGCTCCGGCACGGGCTTCGCAGGCCTTAGGGCCCAGGACCCTCGGCGGGTTCAGGCCGGCGGCGAGAACCCGATCCGGGACCGGTACCGGGTGGCTGTACCTGTTGATCGCTTTGGGCGGGATCGCGGTCTTCGGCGGTCAGGCGGCGCTGAGTCGCTTCGCCGTCACCCGGGGCTAGGCCCCTTGCAAGTTTACCAACCCTAACGTCCGCATGTTCAGCCACTGAGAGGGAGGCTTCTCTATGAGCACGTTCAAGAGCGCCGACGAGGTCTACGACTACATCGGAAAGATGTTCGAGACCGCCGTCACGGATCCGACGTTCATCGAAGCCACGAAAGACAGCGAGCTCGTCATTCGGCTCACCCAGACCGACCCGGCGGCCGTCATCCTCATCGACTTCCCCGGCCAGAAGGTCACGTGCGGCGATGCCGCCCTGGGTGCACCGGCCACGGTTGACCTGCGGATGTCCTCCGACGACAGCCACAAGTTCTGGCTCGGAAAGCTGAACTTCACGCTGGCCCTGGCCCAGCGCAAGGTCAAGATGGAGGGGTCGCGCACGAAGGCGCTCAAGCTGCTGCCCCTCACCAAGCCTCTCTTCGCCACCTACGAGGAGCTTCTGCGCGCCGCCGGCCGCCAGGACCTGCTCGCCTGACCTATTGACGAGTCTTTTCTCGCTTGTTAGTGTAGCTTAACTTCGAGTCGACCAGATCGGGAGGGCGTTGTGCATACCGTCGAGATGACGACCAAGGAACAAGAGCAGGCCATCGACAAGGCTCGCGAGGTGGCGGCCGAGTTCCGCCGTCTCGGCCCCGCCGCGGACGAGCAGAACACGTTCTGTTACGAGTCGGCAGGCATCATGAAGGACAGCGGCCTCGTCGGCCTGCCGGTACCGAGGGAGTTCGGTGGCCTGGGAGCCGACATCTGGACGGTGTCCCGCGTGGCCACGGAGCTGGCCCGGGGTGACGGCGGCATCGCCCTCTCCTACAACATGCACTACATCATGGTCGGCATCATGCTCGGCCTGCTGTCCGACGAGCAGAAGAAGGAATGGCTGCCCCGCATCGCCGACGGCGACATCCTGTGCGGCACCTTCAGCGAGGCCCGCGGTTTCGGCGGCCTGGCCGACACCCGGGCCGTCCCCCAGCCCGAGGGCGGCTGGAGGCTGTACGGCAAGAAGACGTGGGGCACGCTGTCGGAGGTCTCGGACATCTGGTCGGGCAGCGCCACGATCACCGACGCCGACGGCAACCTCCCGACCGACTTCGAGACCCGCGTCGCCAACGAGCACAACTTCATCGCCGACTTCGACTGCGGGAAGGTGGAAGGTGTCCGCATCGAGAAGACGTGGGACGCCCTCGGCATGAGGGCCACCGGGACCCACACGATCCATTTCGACGGCTACTACATCCCCGAGTCGGGCGACTGCGGCGAGATGCGGGGCGGCATCCTGGCCAACCTCGAGTGGGCCTCGCTGACCTTCGCCAGCGTTTACCTCGGAGTCGCGCTCCACACCTACGACGAGACGAAGGAGATCCTGGCCAAGAAGAGCCTCGGTCCGACCTTCGCCGCCAGCGTGGGTGACGACATCAAGACCCGTGAGCTCGGCTACATCCAGGACGGCCTCGGCTGGATGAAGGTGAAGAACGAAACCGCCCGGCGTGTCCTCCACTCGACATGCGTGCAGCTGCTCAACGGCGACGACGACACCTGGGACCCGGCGATGCGCGTCCCGCTGATCGGCATCGCCAAGGTCTTCTGCACCGAGAACTGCCTCGACGTCACCCGCAAGGCGATGCACCTCGTCGGCGGCATGTCGTACCGCAAGGGCCACCCGCTGGAGCGGCTCTACCGCGATGCCGCCGCCGGCCCGTTCCAGCCCCTGACCGAAGAGCAGACCTACATGGTCATCGGCGGCCTCGAGCTCGGCGGCGACTGATGCCAACGACGCCCATCGACGTCGTCCATCATCATCTGAACCTCGCCGGCCAGAACGTCCTGTCCTACGGCAGCTGGGTGCTGACCGCGGCCCTGCTCGTCGTGGCGATCCGTCTGGGGCGCAAGGAGAACGGCTCGCCGTTCTACGGCCTGCTCATCCTGGCCGCGATGGTGGCCGCCTTCGCCGAACCGCTGTACGACGTCGCCTTCTCGCTGTACTTCTATTCGACCAAGGGGATGCACCACACCATTACAGCTTTCGGGGTGCCTCAACCCGTCTGGGCCTACAGCGGCTACGCCGTGCTCTACGCCGCTCCGGCGATCTACATCAACCGGAAGCTGCAGCAGGGCAAGCTCGACCGGGCAGGGCTGGTCCCCGTCGCCGGCGTCATCCTCCTCATGTCGTGCGCCTTCGAGATGATCGGCATCAACGTCGGGACCTACACGTACTGGGGTCCGCACGTGCTGCGGATCTTCAAGTACCCGGTGGTCATCGGAGTGCTCGAGACCGCTCAGGTCGTCTGTTTCTCCGTCGCCGCCGCCGAACTGCGCCAGCGCTCGCGCTCGCCGCTCGATCTGCTGGCCCTCCTGGCCGTCTTTCCAGTCACCTTCTTCGGAGCCAACTTCGGCGCCGGAGCGCCCGTCATCATCGGTATCCACCTCGGGAACCCGTCGACCGCGATCGTCACCGTGCTCACGCTCGTCAGCATCGGTTGTGCCGGGCTGCTCATCCGGCTGGCTGCGTCGTTCCTGCCCGCCACTCAACCGGCGGCCCAACCTGTGCCCCGGGTACAGCCGCAGGCGGTCAGCGCGGCTTCGGTTTGACGAAAGACACCAATCCAAGAAGGAGCAACCCGTGAACATCGATTACGCCCAGGCATGGCTGGACGCGTTCTTCACCAGCGGTGAGGCAACCCGGGACTTCTATGCGCCGGACGGGATCTTCACCGACCCGATCCTCGATCAGCACGTCGAGGGGCACGAGCAGATGATGCGCCTCTTCCCCCTGTGGTCCATGCGGGACGTCTTCGGCACCCACAAGTTCATCGCCACCGACTACCTCGGCGACGACAAGCTCGGCGTGTTCCACTGGGTCTGGCAGGCGAACTTCATCGACAACTTCCTCGGGATGCCCACCAAGGGCGCCACGCCCTACATCGAGGGCATGACCGTCCAGTGTTACAACGAGGACGGGAAGATCACCCGGGACTGGACGTACTGGGACGCCATCCAGACCATCAAGCAGCTCCCCTACCCCATCGAGAACCCGCCGGCCACGCCGCACCTGTGGCGCGACGGCTGGGACCAGGACACGGACCCGATGACGGCGCCCCGGCCCATCCCGTCGGCGCTGGCCCAGCTGGAATGGTCCCCCGGGCCGTACACCCAGAGCGTCGTGGACCAGCTGCGGGTCGTGCCGAAGGGTGCCGAGCGGGTCGCCCGCATGGACCTGATCGACACGAAGGCCCAGCCCTGGCTGGATGCCTTCTTCACCAGCGGGGAGGCGACGCGGGACTTCTACACCCCTGACGGGATTTTCGAGGACCCGATCCTCGACCAGCACGTCGTGGGTCACGAACGGATGATGAAGCTCTTCCCGCTGTGGTCGATGCGGGACCTGTTCGGCACCCACAAGTTCGTCGCCACCGACTACCTCGGCGGAGAGCGCCTCGGCGTCTTCAACTGGGTGTGGCAGGCCAACTTCCAGGGTGACGTGTTCCTCGGGATGCCGACGGGTGGCGTGCAGCCCCACATCGACGGGATCACCGTGCAGGTGTACGACGAGAGTGGCAAGGTCGAACGGGACTGGACGTTCTGGGACGGGATCCAGCTGATCAAGCAGCTTCCCTATCCGATCACCGCCCCGCCCCAGACGCCACACATGTGGCGCGACGGCTACGACCCGGTCACCGACGACACCACCGCCCCGCGGCCGACCCCGGTCG
>JAUZEX010000115.1 GCA_030838815.1 Actinomycetota bacterium | reverse complement strand
GCGCCCGAGACGGCCGCGCCCACGGCGGGCGCCCCCGCCGGCCTCGGCGAGGCGGTCACGGTGGCGTCGCTGGCCGATCTGGCGCCGGAGTCGGTCACCGCCATCGAGGTCGGCGGCTGCAAGATGGCGCTCGTCCACACCGGCGGGACGGTCTGCGCCGTCGCCGACCGCTGCCCCCACTCCAATGCATCCCTGGGTGAGGGAGCGGTCGTCGAGGAGTTCGCCATCGAGTGCCCGTTGCACGGCGCGGTCTTCGATGTCCGCACGGGTGAGCCACTGGAGGGGCCGACCGACGAGTCGGTGGCCACCTACGAGGTGATCGTGGAGGGCGGCGTCGTGAAGGTGCGGGTCTGAGCGGTCCGATGCCCCCGGGCACGCCGTCCTTCTCCGCTGCGGTACCGGGGAGCCGCATGGCCGGGCTCCGGGTCGGCGTCACCGCCGGCCGGCGCGGCGCGGAGCTCGTCGACGCCCTGACCCGCCTCGGCGCCGGCGTCCTGTGGGCGCCGACGGTCGAGGTCGTCGCCGTGCCGGGGCCGGTGCTGGCCCGGGAGACGGCCGCCGCCCTGGCCGCCCGTCCGACGTGGGTGGTGGCGGCGACGGCCGAGGGACTCAACCGCTGGGTGGAGGGCGCCGGCGACGCCCGTCCGGCGGTGCTGGAACTGTTGCTGGAGGCCAAGGTCGCCGCCCGGGGGGCCAAGGCCACCGCCGCCTGCCGCGACCACGGTGTATCGACCGTGCTGACGTCGCCGACCGAGCGGGGCGTCGACCTCGCCCGGTCGGTGGTCGACCTGGCCCTCGCCGGCGACGGTGTGGTCGTGGTGGCCGACGGCAACGGTTCGCCCGACGTCGTCGCCGAGTTGGCCGCGGCCGAGCTTCCGGTGCGCACCGTCGCGCCCTACCGGTGGGTGGTGCCGGGCCACTCCGACCCGGCGCCGGGCCGGTGCGTCGCTCCCGCCGATCTCCTGCGGGCACTGTGCGGCGGGGAGCTCGACGCCGTCGCCTTCACCAGCCCGCCGGCGGTGGACGGGCTGTTCGCGGTGGCGGCGGCGCTGGGCATGGAGGCGGCGCTGCACGAGGCGCTGACGCGCCCGGGGGACGGGCGGGTGCTGGTGGCGGCCATCGGCCCGGCCACGGCCGAGGCGCTCGAGCAACGCCGCGTCGGGGTCGGTGTTTGCCCCCTCCAACCGCGCATCCCGGCGCTGGCCAGCGCCCTGGCGGCGGCGCCGATCGGCTTCCGGTCGTTCGGAACGTCCCAGCCGCTGCTGCTCGACCCGCACTCCCGCACGGTGACCGGGCCGGGCGGCGTGGTGGAGCTGAGCGACCTGCAGTTCGCCCTGCTGGCGTCGCTGGCCCGCCGTCCCGGGATGACGTGCCCGACCAGCGTGCTGCTCCGGGAGGTGTGGGCCGAGGGGATGTCGCCGGGGGCCGCGGCCCGCCGGCGGCTGGAAGTGCTGGCGTCGCGGCTACGGGCCCGCCTCGTCCCGATCGAGATCCACGTCGCCACCGTGCCGAAGCGCGGCTACCGCCTCGAGCTCAGCCGGTCCTCCCTTTCCTGCTGACGCCTCTTTCCTGCTGGGCGTTCCCGGTCGACTAAGCTACTCGCCGGTAACCAGACAGGAGGAACAGCTATGGCCGACAGCGACATCGGGGGCCGCGACGAGCTCGCCGCCATGATCGAGGGCAAGTCCGACGACGAGATCAACGGCGCCGTCGCCGAGCGGGGCACCGAGAAGGTTTTGGGCCAGCTGTTCGGGGCCTGGGCGGCCCGGTTCGACCCCGCCCGGGCCGGCAACCAGTCCGCCGTCGTCGGCTTCGACATCACCTCCCCGGAGGGCACCCACCAGTACCAGCTGAAGGTGGCCGACGGCACGTGCCAAGCCGTCTCCGGCGCCCCCGAAGCGGCCCGGGTCACACTGGGGCTCGCGGTACCGGACCTTCTCCGCCTCGTCACCGGCAAGCTCGACGGAATGCAGGCCTTCATGACCGGCAAGCTCAAGCTCTCCGGCGACATGATGTTCGCCCAGTCGATGCAACAATGGTTCACTTGATCGTTCGACACTGAATCAGGCCAACCCTGCTCGTCAGGGGCTCGTCAGCCCCTCCCGGGTGCTGCAGCACGTTGCGGCACGCTCCACTTCGGCGTGGCCGGGTTGCTTCATGCTTGGTTCCCATGGACCCCGAGTGGACGGTGATCGGGCACTACCAGGGCCGGGGGCCGGACGGTCACGTCGTGGTGACCCCCGACGGCCGCCGGGTCGTGCTGGAACCGGCCAACATCCTCAACTCTCGGCTGGAAAACGTCCCTGCTGGCGCCAAGGTCAAAGTGCAGAAGACCGGCCGCACGGTGCAGACCAAGGGTGGACGCAAAGGCGACGAGTACCAGGTCTTCGTCGCCCAGGGGTCGCTGAACGCGGTACAGCGAGCGGTGGTCGCACTTCTTGGCTTCGGGACGCCGGAGGATCCGCCGGAGGCCCCGCCACCCGTCGACCCGGAGGCTATCCGCCGGGAGGTCCTGG
>JAUZEX010000101.1 GCA_030838815.1 Actinomycetota bacterium | reverse complement strand
CCGCCCCGCCGACACGCACCGCCCTCGACAAATCGCCCCAAAAGCCGCGGTCTATTTGATGTTTTGCGGGAGCGTCATTTGGGCTGGGCCGGCCGTTCGGCCCCGGGTCGGTCAGCGTTCATGCCTGGTGTCTAACGTCGGTTTGGCTCCCTTACTCCCCAGGAGGATCAAGTGAAGCTCAAGGTCTTCGTGACCGCCGGCCTGTGCCTGACGGCCGCTGCACTCGGCATCGTCCCGGCCTCGGCCACGGCGGCCGCCAAGCCGGGCGCCGGCGGCATCCCGGGCAAGATCGACCATCTCGTGGTCATCTACGAGGAGAACCACTCCTTCGACAACCTGTGGGGTCTGTGGCCCGGCGTGAACGGCATCAAGGCCGCCGACGCCGCCCACGCGACCCAGGTCGGCCAGACCGACGCCCGCACTCCCCTGCCGTGCCTCCTCCAGCTCGACGTCAACCTCACCAGTCCTCCGCTGCCCAAGGACTGCTCGGGGACGACGGCCGCCGGCACGGCTTTCGACAGCCATTTCAAGAATCAGCCCTTCCTCATCGACGACTACATCCCGGCCACCGGCGACAAGTCGAAGACGTGTTACGTGCCGACTCCGGCCGCGCCGTCGGGCCCGGGCAACGGCGTGCTGGCCCCGGCCGGCGCCCCCGGCGGCTGCACCCGCGACCTCGTGCACCGCTACTACCAGGAGCAGTTCCAGATCGACGGCGGACGCCAGGACCGCTACGTGACCGGCAGCGACGCCGCCGGCCTGGCCATGGGCTCCTACGACACCACCAAACTGCCGCTCTACACCTACCTGAATGGCAAGGACGCCCCCAACTTCGCCATCGAAGACGCCTTCTTCCAGGGGGCCTTCGGCGGCTCGTTCCTCAACCACCAGTTCCTCGTCGCCGCCTCGGCGCCGCTGTGGCCGGGAGGGGCGGACGGGTCGGGCACCACCACCGGCTGCGGCACCGGCCAGGCGAACTGCGACCTCCACTCGATCGTCGACGCCAACGGCGAGCCGAAGGGCTACGACCTCTACAAGCCCACCACCACGGCCGGCGCGGTGGCCGGCAGCCCCACGGTGGCCGACAACGCCCTGACCCAGAAGGGCACCGACGCCACCGGCACGAAGTGCGTCGTGCCCTCCGGGGCGGCGACGCCCCCGGCCGGGACGACGTGCGGCGACTACGCCGTGAACACCATCCAGCCCATGAGCCAGCCCTATTCCCCCGGGACGGCCGTCGGCCGGCGGCTCCCGCCGCTGACCGCGCCGACCATCGGTGACCGGTTGAGCGACAAGGCCGTGAGCTGGGCCTGGTACTCCGGCGGGTGGGACAACGCCGCCGGCGTCACCACCGGGCCGGGCTGGACGAACGGCAGCGGCCCCCAGTGCTCCCAGCCGACGTTCACCACCACCGCCTTCCCGTACTGCCCCGACCTGCTGTTCCAGTTCCACCACCAGCCGTTCAACTACTACGACAAGTACAAGAGCGTGCTCGACGCCTCCGGCAAGGAGACGAACCAGGAACGCATCGCCCACCTGAAGGACGAGGCCGACTTCCTGGCCGCGGCCAAGGCCGGGTCGCTGCCGGCGGTGTCGTTCGTCAAGCCCCTCGGGCCCGAGAACGAGCACCCCGGCTACACCGGCGTGAACCAGGGGGACGCCCACCTCGTCGACGTGATCAAGACGATCCAGGCCTCGCCGGACTGGAAGTCGACCGCCATCGTGATCACCTACGACGAGTTCGGCGGCGCCTGGGACCACGTACCCTCGCCCCACGACGCCGGCTCGGGCACCAGCGACAAGTGGGGCCCCGGTACCCGGATCCCGGCCATGGTGATCTCGCCCGAGCTCCACAAGAAGGCCGTGGTCGACCACACGCCCCACGACACCACGTCGATCCTGACCACCATCGAGAACCGCTGGGGCCTCGCCCCGCTCGGTACCCGGGACGCGGCCGTGGCCGACCTCGGCACCGCCTTCGAGAAGGGCAACGACCTGCCCCGACTGCCCGCCGCCCGGACCCAGACCAGCCGCCACAAGCACCACCCCTTCTGGCGGTTCTGGTAGCCGAGGGCGCCTGATCCAGGCCATTTGGGCTCCCGGGACGCGCGCCGCGTCCCGGGAGCCACCAGCGCTGGGGAGGACTTCATGACGACCGGACGGTTCGCCCGCCTGTCGGCCGCCTCGGCCCTCGGGCTGTCGACGTTTCTCAGCCCGATCGGCCTGCCGCCGGCCGGGGCCGCCAGCGATCCGGTCGTGGTGGCCGCCGGCGACATCGCCACCTGCAACAGCGGCGGCGACGGCGCCACCGCCGACCTGGTCGGGAGCATCCCCGGGACGGTCCTGACCCTGGGCGACAACGCCTACCCCGACGGGTCGGCCGCCGACTACACCCGTTGCTACGGGCCGACGTGGGGCCGGCCGGGGATCAAATCCCGCACCCGACCCGCCCCCGGCAACCACGAGTACGTCACCAGGGGCGCGTCCGGCTACTACAACTTCTTCGGCGCCGCCGCCGGTGATTCGAGGAAGGGCTGGTACAGCTTCGACCTCGGGGCCTGGCATCTCGTGTCCCTCAACAGCAACTGCATCGACGGGTGCGGCCCCGGGTCGCCGATGGAACGGTGGCTCAAGGCCGATCTGGCCGCCTCCCCGCACCGCTGCATCCTCGCCTCCTGGCACCACCCCCGCTTCTTCTTCCCCGCCATCGCCCCCGGTGCCTCGCACCTGGAGAAGGTCGACACCCGCATGTCGGCCATCTGGAGCGACCTCCAGGCGGCCGGCGCCGACCTCGTGCTGGCCGGCCACCGTCATGTCTACGAACGTTTCCCCCGCCAGGACGCCGCCGGCCACCTCACCCCGTCCGGCCTGCGGGAGTTCATCGTCGGGACGGGCGGCGCCATCCACGAGGCCTTCAAGGGCCCGTCGGCGCCCAACAGCCAGATCCGCCAGGCCCAGACCTTCGGCGCGATCAAGCTCACGCTCCACCCCGGCCGCTACGACTGGCAGTTCGTCCCCACGGCCGGCGGCTTCACCGACTCGGGCTCTGACACCTGCGGTTGACCCGGGGTCACCGGCGGCAGGGTCACCGTTCCGGTCGGCGCAGTGTGGGATTGTCCACCCCATGGGGTTCGGACAGACAGCAGGGCCGCCCGCTTCCGCCCAGCAGTTGACACAGCTCGTCGAGTTGCTCCGGGAGGCGGGCTTCGACGGCCTTCGTGAGGCGCGCCACCCGCTCGGCCTGTCCCAGCGTCAATCCAACGGCAAGTTCACCCGGGATGAGGCCGCGGCGCTGATCGACCAACTCGGCCCCCGTGAGGAGACCGCGCCCGAGGACGGGGCGACCCCCATCCCGAGCGCCGTGTCCCCGCCTGACGTGGTTCCCCCTGACGCGGTGGCGTTGGCCTTCCCGGACGAGCTCCTGGCCGAGGAGCTCGCCCGCCGGGGCTGGACCTGCACTCCCCCTACGGCAGGTTGAGGAAGCGCGTCGTGGTCGTGGTGGACGACGTGGCAGTGGTGGTCGTCGTCGGTCCGCCGGAACCCACGATGAAGGTTCCGATCATGGTGTCGGCATGTGGGTCGCAGCGGTACTCGTACGTCCCTTCCGCCTCCGCCGGGACGGAGTACGTGATGGTCTTCGGCCCGTAGATGACCTCGCCTTTGAAGAGCGCCTTGTCGCCGTGGCCCTTGTCGTAGATCGAGACGTTGTGGATGTCGTAGTCCTGGTTGTTGAAGGCGATCGTGAACGGCGTATCCGCTGGCGCGGCGAGACAGTCCTTGTCGAACGTGTTGTTCTTCGCCGCGATCTTCAACGACGTGCCGTCCGGTGTGCAGGTCGGCTTCGGTTTCGTCGCCGCGGAAGAGCCGTCGCCGGCGAGCGCCAGCCAGGACATCGCGGCCACGGCGGGGAGCAACATGGTGGCGACGACCGTGGAGCGGACTCTCATCCGAATCCCCCGTTGGCCCGACGACCCGCAGCGGCTAGCAGGACCCCGTGGCCTTGGAAGTCATTGCCGCGAAGAGCGCCTGATGGGCGGCGAACCAGGCCGCAGGGTCTGCAGTGATGGAGCCGGCACCGAACAGCGACTTGCCCAGGTGCTCGGAGTTGAAGTGGTTCAAGAACATCTCACCCGCACCCGTCGGGCAGGCCATTGGCTTCATGGGAGCCGCTGCCTTCATGGGGGCCGCCCCAGCGGGAACGGCGCCCAGAAGGGCAGCTGCGGTCAGAACGGCAAACGGCACAGCGACGCGCCTCATCTGGCTCACTGGTCAACCTCCATGTGATATTCCGATAATGGTTCGAGTTCGTGCACACTTCGGGAACGCAAGACCGACTCGGTACGGCAAACTTATTCACGACAAGGCATGGAGCCGGGTCCAGCGTGTTAAGGGCCAGCATCAAGCTACTTGCGCCTTTAGATTTGGCAGAGGTGCCTGACCTGACGGGATCGGCTCAATGCGCAGCCGGGTAGCGTAAACAGAACACATGCGAGCGTGGCGAAATCAGGCAGACGCGCCGGGTTTAGGTCCCGGTGGAGCAATCCGTGGGGGTTCGAATCCCCCCGCTCGCACGGAGCATTGTCAGGGCAACCAGTGGATCCAGTCGGACTGGTCGGCGGGTGGCTTCGCTAGGACGACGCGGAGAGCGGCAATGAGGTTCGCTGGGTAAGCGGCGCTGCCCCGGTGGTAACGGCGGGGCGACGTGAACACCACCCCGGCGTGGTGCTCCCCCCGGCCGGCCCAGGCCCGGACGATGCGATCGAAGTCTTTGGCGTTCTCTGTGACGAGCGCCCGGCCGTCGCGGGTGGCGGCGGCGAGCAGGTCCTCGTCGTCCAAGGGCCCAAGACCGGGCTCAGCCGCGGCGGCCAGGACGTCGTACCCATCCGCCCGGAGAGCCGCCGCAGCCGCCGGCGAGTGGTGCGTATCGAGCAGGAGCCTCAGCCCGCGAGGAGGTCTTGCCGGCGGCGCCACAGGGCCTCAGCCTCCTCGGCGGCGG
>JAUZEX010000087.1 GCA_030838815.1 Actinomycetota bacterium | reverse complement strand
CAGGAGGCTGTGGAGAAGCAGGGGGCCAAGGCGGCCGCGGTGACTGCGGCCAGGGCGCACGGGGCCCAGAAGGCTCTGGAAAAGCAGGGGGCGAAAGCAGCCAAGGTGGCGCGGGCGCAGGCGGGGTCGGCGGGCAAGAAGGCGGCCGAGCAGTCCCGCAGGGCGGCCAAGGAGGCGGTCGAGCGGTCGAAGCCGCTCGTCGTGCCGGTGGTCGAGCGGGCGAAGCCCATGGTCGAGCGGGCGAAGCCGACGGTGGCCAAGGGGGCGGAGCGGGTCCTCGAGGCCGCCCAGTCCAGCTCCAACGGGAAGACCAAGAAGGCCAACGAACCGAGCAACGTCAAGGAGCTGCGCCGGCTTCTCGACGAGGCGGTCGCCTCCGGCAAGAAGATCCCCTACGACAAGCCGCTCGTGACCCGGCTGATCTGACGCCGACGGCCGGGGAGGCCGCACAGGACAGGTAGTGCCGGCGAGGAGGGGTCATCGGGCGGCGACCACACCTGTCCCCGTACACTCCTCCACCAATGGTGAGCACGCCTGTCCCCGAGATGCCGAAGGCCTACGACCCCGAGCCGGTCGAGGGCCGGTGGTACGCGGTCTGGGAAGAGGGGGGCTACTTCCGGCCCGAGATCAACGATGGCGGCGATCCCTTCTGCATCGTGATACCGCCGCCCAACGTCACCGGCCAGCTCCACATGGGCCACGCCTTCGAGCACTCGCTGATCGACGCCACCATCCGCCGGAAGCGGATGCAGGGCTACGCCGCCCTGTGGCTGCCGGGCACCGACCACGCCGGCATCGCGACCCAGAACGTCGTTGAGCGGGAGCTGGCCAAGGAGGGACTCGACCGGCATGAGATCGGGCGGGATGCCTTCGTCGAACGGGTGTGGAAGTGGAAAGCGGAGCAAGGGGACCGCATCACGCAGCAGATGCGGAAGATGGGCTCGTCGTGCGACTGGAGCCGCGAGCGGTTCACCATGGACGAGGGCTGCTCCCGGGCCGTCCGGGTGGTGTTCGTGCGGCTCTACGAAGAGGGGCTGATCTACCGGGCCAACCGGATCATCAACTGGTGCCCGCGCTGCCACACCGCCCTGTCCGACATCGAGGTCGAGCACGAGGATGTCGACGGCGAGCTCGTCCACATCCGCTACCCGTTCGCCGACGGCGACGGGTCGATCACCGTGGCCACGACCCGGGCCGAGACGATGCTGGGCGACACCGGCGTGGCCGTCCACCCCGACGACGAGCGCTACGCCGGGGCGATCGGCCGCACGCTCATCCTCCCGTTGGTCGGCCGGGAGATCCCGGTGGTGGCGGACACCGCCGTCGACCCGGAGTTCGGGACGGGGGCGGTGAAGGTGACGCCGGCCCACGACCCCAACGACTTCGACATCGCCGCCCGCACCAACCTGCCGGCCGTCGACATCTTCACGGAGTCGGCCGTGGTCAACGAGAACGGCGGCCGCTTCGCCGGCCTGGCCCGCTACGCCGCTCGTGATGCCGTCAAGGAAGCCCTGCGCCTCGAGGGTCTCCTCGAGGGCGTCGAGCAGCACCGCCACGCCGTCGGCCACTGCTACCGGTGTCACACCGTGGTGGAGCCACGTCTGTCGCTGCAGTGGTTCGTGAAGTCCAGGCCGCTGGCCGAACCGGCCGCCGCCGCCGTGGCCGACGACCGGACGCAGTTCGTGCCCGAGAACTGGGAGAAGCTCTACTTCGACTGGCTCGAGAACCTGCGGGACTGGTGCGTCTCCCGCCAGATCTGGTGGGGGCACCGGATTCCGGCCTGGTACTGCCGCGACTGCGGCCGGATCATCGTCTCCGTCGACGACCCGACGTCGTGCAGCGGCTGCATGTCGGCCGATCTGACGCAGGACGAGGACGTCCTCGACACCTGGTTCTCCTCCGCGCTGTGGCCGTTCACCACGCTGGGCTGGCCGGAGCACACCGCCGATCTCGAGCGGTTCTATCCCAACGCCATGCTCCACACCGGGTTCGACATCATCTACTTCTGGGTGGCCCGGATGATGCAGATGGGCCTGCACTTCCAGGGCGACGTCCCGTTCCGGGAGGTGGCCATCCACGGCCTGGTGCGCGACGCCGAGGGTCGCAAGATGTCGAAGTCGTACGGCAACGTGGTCGACCCGCTGGACCTGGCCGGCCGCTACGGCGCCGACGCCCTGCGCTTCGCCCTGACCCGGGCGGCCAGCCCGGGCCACGACGTCCCCCTGGCCGAGGAGTGGGTCGAGGGCGCCCGCAACTTCGTCAACAAGCTGTGGAACTCGGCCCGCTTCGTGGCCATGAACCTCGACGGCCGGCCCCTGGCCGAGTTGGAGGCCGCCGGGGCCCCGCCGGCCGGCGAGCGGTCGCTGCCGGAGCGGTGGATCCTGTCCCGGCTGGCCCAGGTCACCGCCGCGGTCGACGAGGGATTCGAGCGCTACGAGTTCGCCCAGGGCGTCCAGAAGCTGCAGGCCTTCTTCTGGGACGAGTTCTGCGACTGGTACCTCGAGCTGGCCAAGCTGCCGCTGGCCGAGGGCGGCGCCAGCCGGGAGCGGGCGCAGCGCGTACTGGCCACGGTGCAGGGGGCGATCCTGCGCCTGCTGCACCCGGTGGTGCCGTTCGTGACCGAGGAGCTGTGGGACCGGCTGGGCGGTGAGGGCCGGCTCATCGGCGCCCGGTGGCCGGCCCACGACGCGGCGGCCGTCGACGAGGCGGCCGATTCGGCCATGGCGGCCGTGATCGAGATCGTGTCGGCCATCCGGCGGTTCCGGTCGGAGCACAAGGTCGCCCCGTCGAAGAAGATCGCCGCCCTCATCGTGGCCGCGGGCGGGGAGCAGGAGAGCGCCCTGGCCGACCTCGGGCCGCAGATCTCCGCCCTGGCCGGACTCGACCGGTTCGAGCTGGTGCCGGGCCGTGAGCCGCAGCCGAAGGAGCAGCGACTCGTGGCCGCCGGCGCCACGATCGTGATCCCGCTCGAGGGCGTCGTGGACATCGGCGCCGCCCTGGCCGACATCGACCGCCAGATCGACAAGCACGCCGCCGAGCTGGCCAAGGTCGAGGAGAAGTTGGCCAACGAGGCGTTCGTGTCCAAGGCGCCGGACCACGTCGTGGACGGGATGCGGGCCCGGCAGGCGGCCGCCCGGGAGGCCGTGGCCACCCTGCGGGCCCAGCGCGACCAGCTGCTGGCCTAGGTCGTGGTGCCGGGCTCCGGCGGGTTGAGGCGGACGTGGGTGTGGTCGGGCCGGTGGGGGACGAACCCCCAGACCGAGCCGAGGCGGCCCTCCTCGAAGTCACGCTGGACCCGGGGCCGGTAGCCCTCCCGCAGGACCGGTTCGGGGTCGGCGCCCTCCATCAGGGTCACGCACGGCGCCCGGAACTGGCACGCCGGACACGTTGTCGACGACGGGTTCGGATAGCACTCGAGGCCGGCTGCCGTCATGAGCCGGGACTGTTCGGCCAGCCTCCGGCCGGCGCTTTCGATCTCCGCCCGGAGGCGGGGGATGCGGGTGCGGCGGAACCAGCGGCCGGACTGGCGTTGTACCTGGCGCGAGCCGAGATCGATGACCTCGACGTCGTCGGGCCCTCCGCCCGGCCCGAAGCTGAGGGGTCCAGGCTCCTCGGGGTCGGGCTCGCCGGCCTGGGGCAGGAGGAGCTCGTTGTGGATGGTGCCGGCGATGGTGGCCAGGAAGCCGAGCTCCCAGCCCCACGACCGGGTGAGGGCGACGTCGTCGAGCAGGAGGTCGTCGAGGACGGCGAAGCTGTGGCGCCGCAGGCGCTGCTCCATGAGCCAGTACCTGCCGTCGTCGTCGACGACGACGAGATCGATGCGCAGCCGGTAGAGCACACCCCGCCCGTCCGCCGCGAGCAGGCCGGTGTCGGCGTCGCCGGGCTCGGGCACGATCACGTCGAAGAGTGTCTCCACCTGGACGGTGGCCGCCCAGTCGTCGATGGCGCCGGCCCAGGCGTAGTAGGCCGGGAGGAGTCGCTGTCCGGCGGCGGAGTGGGCCTCCCACCGTGCCACCGCCGCCTCGTCGAGGCCGGCGCCGGTGGCCGTCTCGTAGGCCTGGCGCTGGGTCCGCATCGACTTGGTGAAGGCCTCGGTGGCCAGCGGCGCCACGATGGCGCGGTTCC
>JAUZEX010000065.1 GCA_030838815.1 Actinomycetota bacterium | reverse complement strand
CACCGTGCTGGGCCTCGACTGAGATCAGCCCAGCCAGGCGGTCCGGGTGCCCGTACCCGCTCGTCCCAGGGGCACGCGTTCCACCATTGTTGGAGCCGTGGACCCCTGACGTGACCCAGACGACCCCATTTACCGACGACGGCGCGACTCGCATGGTGCCGATCCAGGGCGGGGCCGGCGTCACATTGGGCACGACCGTTCGGAAAGTCCCGATCTCGGGTCCTCGGGCGGACGCTGCTAACCCTGGGGGCGGTCAGGATGGTGCATGCCATTCAGCGCCGGGACGTGCCAGGACTGTGGACGGCCCACTCGTGAGCGGTTCGAAACGGCGACCGGCCGTCTCATCTGTCGAAGCTGCCTCGACACGCTCCAGGCCAGCAGCGCCGCGGTGATGATGGGTGGCGGGGCAGGCGAGGCGACAGCGATCCGCGGATGGATGCGCCGGGCGCGGTCATGGCGGCTCGGCCGGAACCAGGGCCGCCCGCCGGGGCGTCCCGATGAGCGCTCCGACGGAGATACGCCCACGTCGGTCGAGTAATTCGAGGCGTCCGTCCGGTCGCCGGAGGACAGCGGCGGGCCACCGCGAGTTCTGCGGGGGTGAGATGGCCGCCTGGCCTTCAGTCGCCGCCCCCGCCGCCGCCTCCACAAAGAAAGCGTGGCGGGCTTCCCACGCAGAGCTCCGACCGGGCGTTGGCCAGCTCGGTGCGGCTGTGGGCGGTGATCCCAACCGTGGGCAGGCACAGGATGATGGCCAAGGCCACGCCGAGGCGGCGGGCGCGCCGGCCGTTCCGCCACCACACGACGGCGGCGACCACGAGGGCGAGGACGACCGCCCCGCCCCCGAATTCGAGCAGGTAGTTGAGCACGATCTGGTTGTGGGTCATGCCCGGTGAATACGTCGCCGTGGGGTGCAACCCTGGCGCCGTGACTGTTTCTCCGCAGAAGCTCCGCGCCTGGATGACGCCACGGGTCGTTCCCTCCAGACCCGACGCGTCTTCCGGGAAGCCTCCATCATGCTTGAACCCCCATGGCGATCGTGCCGATAGCTCTCGGGGAGGGACCCTCGGGTCGCTCCGACCTCGTCATATGTCGGCTCAATTCCGGCCGGGTTCCTGCCGATGGGACAATGTGAACAAAGTTCTCGTCGCCGCGCTCGTCGCACTCGCCGCCCTCTCGGGGTGCGGCGGGTCGCATACGTCGACGACGGTGGCATCTGCCGGCAACGGGCCCGAGGCAACCCTCACGACTAGCGCTGCTGACACCGTGACCACGGCCGGCGCGCCCTCGTTGGGCACAAGCGCGACCGCGCTCGCCCCGCCGGCGAGTACCGACACCACGGCGCCGCCTCCGAAGGAGTCGTCCACGACGACCACAGCCCGACCCGCGACCACGACGACTCGGCCGGCGGCGACGACGACGACCCGGCCGGCGGCCCGGACCGTCACGCTGACCTCGGCGCCCGGACCCTATGCCACCACCGTCACCCTCCAGGGCGACGGTTGCGCCGGTCCGGGTTACGGCGTCACGCTGACGATGCGCGACCCGTCTGGCCAGGAAATGTCCGGCGACGGCGGGGCGACCCAGCCCGACGGCACGTGGCAGCTCCACGAACCGTTCAACCACAGCCAGCCGCCAGGCGACTACACGCTCGCCGCGTCGTGCATCACGACAACGAGCGCGGTCGTGTTCGCCTACGGCCCGTCGATCTTCCGGTGGAACGGCTGAGGTCCTGCTCCCGCGGTCGGCGACACTGGCGAGGTGACCCCGGTGCTGATCCGAACGGTGGTCTTGGTGGATGACCGCCTGGCCGTAATGCGCGGGATGATCGCGCTTCTCGGAGGAAGACACGACACACGCTGAAGTGCGAGGCCACGCATCTGAGCCTCTCCTTGGGGGTGCCCCGGCTGCTACTGCACGATCAGCGGCACCTGGATCCGTGTGGGCGGCCTCACGGGCCGGTACGTGCACACGTTGACGCCGGTGGCAGTGGTGACGGTGGAGACCAGTTCGAGCGTCCGCATCCCGCCGTCGTCGGGGAAGATCCGCTTGCCGCCGCCGAGGAGCACCGGCTCGATCATGAGCCGGAGCTCGTCGACCAGGTGTTCCCTGAGCAGGGTCTGCACGAGCCGGGGGCTGCCCAGGACCACGAGCTCGCCGCCGGCGGCCTTGTGGAGCTTCGAGATGTCGGCCACGGCGCCGTCCCCGGGGATGAGCTTCGTGTTCCAGGTGAGGTCGTCGTCGCCGAGCGTGCTCGACACGACGTACTTCGGAAGCGTGGTCATGAGGCTGGAGAACGTGTCCCCGGCCCGGCCCGACCACGCGGCGGCGAATGCCTGCCACGTGTGCTTCCCGAACAGCAGCGCGGCGGCGCCTTGCATCGCCTCGCCGAAGACCGGCCCCATGACCTCCGGGTCGTAGAAGCGGTGCGACCAGCCGCCGTGGGCGAAGCCCCCGTCGGTGTCCTCCTCAGGGTGGTTCGGGGCTTGCACGACCCCGTCCAGGCTCATGTACGCAACGACCACGATCCGCACAGCACTCCTCTTCACTTGCCAACGCCACCTCGTCGGGCGGAGTCAGATCACCTTGGATGGGCTTCGACGTGAGCGATGTAGACGATGTGTGAAACCGTATTTCATACCTCAAGTTTCTCCGATGCGGAGACGTGAGCGCGGACTCATGATCGAAGGCGGGATCAGCTCGCCAGCTCTCACTGCCGTTCAGCCTCGGCTCAGGTGGCTTGGCCGGGCATGCTGGGTTGGTGGACGAGAAGCGGATTGTGGTCCGACGCTATGGTGACGTGGGGCCGGAGGTTGTCCTGCTCCACGGCGGTCCGGGGAGTCCTGGCCACATGGCGCCCTTGGCCCGTGCGCTGGCCCACCGATTCCGGGTCTTGGAGCCGCTCCAACGCCGGCGGGACGACTGGCCACTCACCGTTGACCGCCACGTGGCCGACCTGGCCGAGGTCGCCCCCGACTCGGCCGTGCTGGTGGGGTCCTCCTGGGGGGCGATGCTGGCCCTATCGTTCGCCTCCAGCCATCCCGACCGGGTCCGGTGTGTCGCCCTGGTCGGGTGCGGGACGTATTCGGCGGAAGGGCGAGAGGTCTACCACCGCACCATGAACGAGCGTCTCGATGCCGTCGGCCGCGCTCGGATGGCGGAACTCGCCCAGCATTTCGAGGAGGAAACCGACCGCGGTGAGCGGGACCGGCTGCTGGCGGCGGCCGCCGACTTGTCGAGCCGAGCCCAGTCCGTTGAGCCGATGAGCACGGACTGGGAGTTCGCCAGCTTCGACGCCGACGGTCACGACGAGACCTGGCAGGACGTCCTCCGCCGCCAAGAGGATGGGCGCGAACCTGCCGCCTTCAGCGCCATTCGAGTCCCTGTCCTCATGCTCCACGGCGCAGACGATCCCCACCCCGGCCCCATCACCCGGGACGTCCTCCGACCCTTCCTACCGCAACTCGAGTACATCGAGCTCGAGCAATGCGGCCACATCCCCTGGGTAGAACGCCACGCCCGCCACCAGTTCCTCCAGATCCTCGAAGCATGGCTCCTGACCCACGGCCCCACCTGACCGCCCCGTGTAGCGGCGCCCTCAGCCGGCGCCAGCCCAGCCGGCACCATCGAGGGGCAGTGTGACGGCCAGTTGTGTGCCTGCTCCCGTCGGGCTGTGCAGGGAAAGACGGCCGCCGAGGGCCTCGACCCGGTCGGTGAGGCCGACGAGGCCGGAGCCGGCGGTGAGGTCGGCTCCACCGCGGCCGTCGTCCCTGATGCAGAGCTGCAGCCCGCCGGCGTCGACCGCCATCTCGATGTCGATGACGGCGGCACCGGAGTGCTTAGCGGCGTTGGCCAGGGCCTCGGCCACGACGTGGTAGGCGGCGACCTCGATCGGTTCGGGCAGCCGCCCGTCCAGGCGGACGTCGAGGCGGACCGGGACGGCGGAGCGGCCGGCCAATGTCTTGACCGCCGGCAGTAGGCCCCCCCGGGCCAGGGCGGCGGGGTGGATGCCTCGGGCGA
>JAUZEX010000054.1 GCA_030838815.1 Actinomycetota bacterium | reverse complement strand
TCCGGCTCGACGGGGGCATGTCGGCCAACGGGGTCGTGGTCCAGGCCTTGGCCGACTTCACCGGCCGGCCGGTGGCCGTGTCGCCCGTGACGGAGGCGACGACGCTGGGCGCCGCCTACCTGGCCGGGCTGGCCGTCGGCGTCTGGGCCGACGAGACGGAGACGGCAGCGCTGTTCCGTCCGAAACGGATCGTGGAACCGGCGATCGGCGCCGACGCCCGTTCGGTGGCCCGGGCCCGGTTCGCCGCCGCGGTCGACGGGTGCGCCGGCTGGGTCCCCGAGTTGAGCGCCATCAACTTCTGAGCCCGTCCGCCGCGGCATTCGGCGTTCACCCGTCGCGCCATGCGCGACGCGTGAGCGCCAGATCGTCAGCCACGCGTCCGTCGGCGCCATCCTGCGTTCACCCGTCGCGCCATGCGCGACGCATGAGCGCCGGTTGGCGGAGCTACCAGCGGGTGTCGTTCTTGATGAGCGTGGTGACCGTCTCGGGTGGGCCGGGGCGGGCCAGGTGGTAGCCCTGGGCCCAGTGGCAGCCCAGGTCGCGCAGGGCCTCGAGCTGCTCGGGCTTCTCGACCCCTTCGGCGATGGTGGTGAGGCCGAGGGCCTGGCCGAGGTCGAGGACGGCCCGGACGATGGCGGTGTCGCCGGGGTCGGTGCCGAGGCCGGCCACGAAGGTCCGGTCGATCTTCAGGAAGTCGGCCGGGAGGCGCCGCAGCCAGGTGAGGGAGGAGTGGCCCGTCCCGAAGTCATCGATGGCCAGGCGGACGCCGAGCTCCTTCAGCCGCTCGAGGGTGGTGACCCCGGCGCCGGTGGCGTCGAGGAGCGTGTTCTCGGTGATCTCGAAGCAGAGGTGGGAGGCGTCGGCGCCGCTGCGGGCGATGGCGGCCCCGACCTCGACGGCGAAGCCGGGAGTGGTGAGCTGGCGGCCGGAGAGGTTGATCGAGACCGTCATCGGCGGGGCGTCGAGCGGCTGGAGGGACCGCCAGGCGGCGGCCTGGGCCGCGGCCTCGGATACGACCCAGGCGCCGAGGGGAACGACGAGGCCCGTCTCCTCGGCGACAGGGATGAACTCCGCCGGCGGGATGAGGCCCCGCTCGGGGTCCTGCAGCCGGACCAGCGCCTCGGCGCCGGCCAGGGCGCCGCTGCGGAGGTCGACCAGCGGCTGGTAGTGGAGGCGGAGCCCGTCGTGGTCGAGGGCGTGGCGCAACATCGCCTCGGAGCGGAAGCGGTCGAGGCTGCCGGCGCGGAGCCCGTCCTCGAAGAGCTGGACCCGGTCGCGGCCGGTGTCCTTGGCCCGGTACATGGCGACGTCGGCGTCCCACAAGAGCGACGACGGGGTGGCGGCCACGGCGCCGGGAGGCGACAGGGCGATCCCGACGCTGGCGGTGACCACGACCCGCTGACCGGCACCGACCCGCACCGGGACGGCGATCGCTTCCCGCAGCCGACGGGCCAGGCTGAGGGCCTCGTCGAGGCCGGCGACGTCCTCGGCGAGGACGACGAACTCGTCGCCGCCGAACCGGGCCACGGTGTCGGCTGAGCGCATCGTGCGCTCCAGTCGGCGGGCCACCTCCACGAGGAGGTCGTCGCCCACGGCATGGCCGAGCGAGTCGTTGACCACCTTGAAGCGGTCGAGGTCGAGGAACAGCACCGCCACGGACCCCGGCCGGCGCCGGGCCCGGGCCAGGGCCTGGGCCAACTGCTCCATGAGCAGGCCGCGGTTGGCCAGCCCCGTCAACGGGTCGTGCAGGGCGCGGTAGAGCGCCCGCCGGAGCGGGGATTCGGACGTGAGTGTCAAGGGGCCACCGCAGCGGTCACAGATCGGAGTGTGGGGGACGTCGGGGTCAGAGGAAATGGCCCGAAGGAACTAGTCCTCGGGAGCGATCGCCCCAAACCGGACATCGGTGCCGGCCTGCGGGGCCGATAGGATGACGGCTGGTGGTGAGTCGGCCAGGCGGCCGCGTGCCGGCTTGACCGGCCCGAGGAACGTCCGGACTCCATAGGGCAAGGTGCTGGGTAACACCCAGTCGAGGCGACTCGCAGGACAGTGCCACAGAAAGTAGACCGCCGATGGCGGCGCACCCCCGGGGGCGCCGCACAGGTAAGGGTGCAACGGTGCGGTAAGAGCGCACCAGCGCCCGGGGTGACCCGGGCGGCTCGGTAAACCCCACCCGGAGCAAGGCCAGACAGGGGGAGGGCTGCCCGCCCGACCAAGACCCCCGGGTAGGCCGCAAGAGCCGTCGGGCAACCGCCGGCCGAGAGGGATGGCCGCCGGCCGGAGCGCCGCAAGGCGCTCAGGTCACAGAATCCGGCGTACAGGCCGGCTCACCACCAATAATGCTCTGACCTGCGGAAACAGTTTTTCAAGGGCCCGGCAGTGAGCACATAGTGAGCAGAATTTCTGGGACCGCTTCGGGAGAGGTCGCCGAAGGGCCCGGAGTGAGCAACAGTGAGCAGACCGACAGGGGTCCTGGGGCGTTCTTGGGATGCCAATGGGGCTGTACTGGTTCGCTGTCCTCACGGAGCAGGTTGGGTGTGAGCGACGGGCGTGTCCACAGGGGAGGGGCCCCCGCACGAGGCCCGGTGTCGACGGCTGGACGTGAACTGCCACTCCCGCGGCGGCGGCGCCCTGAGCGGCTCTCGATGGCCATCCGCTCCATGTGCCTCTACCAATCGAGCGGGCCGTACCAGTCGTCGAACTTACGCCGCGCCGAGGGCCGGAGACGCCGGTCGCGTTGGAACCACGCCAGCTCTTCACCATCGGGCGGCGCTCCGGCGGCGGCGCTCCGGCAGGCCACGCCGGGACGCCCCGCCCGCCAAGCCTGTTGGCCGATATTGCGGCATGGTTCCCACCCCACCGGGACACCGGCATCGTCCAGGGGGTACGCGGGCGACAGTCCCACGGCGGCGCATCCGTCATCCGTCACGACGTCCACAAAGTCATCCTCCTCGACGTCGGTGGTCACGAGGAGAGGGAGCTCCTGGGGGTCAAGGTCATCGACGTTGATCGCAAGGCCTTCGAGCCGTCGCGTGAGGAGGTACCTGGCGTTGGCGCGAGCGGTCCCGAGATCGAGATTCAGGTAACAGACGGGGTACGAACCCGGAGGATTCCACCGGCCGCCGAACCTGGCGCTGTACGACCCGTCCAACGGATCATCCCAGCCGGGGTCCGCTACCCGCAGATAGGGGCCCCCACGCCGGAGCAGCTTCATG
>JAUZEX010000019.1 GCA_030838815.1 Actinomycetota bacterium | reverse complement strand
TCGGCGGCCGCCCGGAGCGCCGCCGCCACCAGGCGGCGCCGGGTCAGTTCGTCGAGCGGCTCGACCGGGGCGCCGGCCAGAGCGGCCCGGGCCGCGGCCAGTTCGGCCCGGCGCTCGGCGCAGCGGTCGCAGGCCGCGACGTGGGCGTCGACCTCGGGGCCGGCCTCGGCGGGGTCGCCGTCGAGGAGGGCGGAGAGGATCTCATCATCCAGGTGATCCGGGTCGAGGTGGTCGGGCGTCTCGTTCATCGTCATCCAATTGGGCGTTCGGGAGGAGCCGTCGGTTCCCGCAGCTGGTCGGCGATGGCCGCCCGGCCCCGGGCGATACGGGACCGAACGGTGCCAATCGGCACGTCGAGGACCTCGGCGATCTCGGCGTAGTCGAGATCGCACAGGTCGCGCAGCACGACCGCGGCCCGGAACTCCGGGCTGAGCCCGGCCAGGGCGGCGTCGACATCGAGGCGGGCGGCCACCACCGACTCCACCCCACCGCCGGCACCGCCGGCCATCGCCCGGTCGTCGGACAGCTCGGCCGGCTCGGGGCGGCGCTTGCGGCGCCGTAGCTCGTCGAGGGCGGCGTTGGTCGCCACCCGGTACAGCCACGTCGTGAACAGGGCCCGGCCGTCGTAGCGGTGCAGCCCCCGGGTGAGGGCGATGAGCGCTTCCTGGGTGGCGTCGAGGGCGTCCTCGGGGTGGCCGGTCACCCGCCGGCAGATGGCGTGTACCCGGTCGACATGCCGGGCCAGGAGGACCTCGAGGGCCCCGCGGTCACCGGCATTGGCCGCCGCTGCCAGGGCCTCGTCGCTCGAATCGCCGCCGGGCCGGCTCATACGGGTGGCGCCCGTCCGTCAGGAGTAGTCGGGGGTGATCTCGGAGACCTCGACCTTGTAGCCACCGTCGACCTGGGGCAGGGATGTGAACCAGACGAGGACGTAGCGGCCCGTCACGCCGCCCACCTCGAAGGTGCCGCCGCCGCCCGCGGCCCGGGGCCGGCCCCACCCGGCGAGGTCGGCGCTGGGCCGGTCGGCGACGTAGATCTCGGCGGTGTAGCCGTTGGTGGCGGACACCTTCAGGGAGCGGACGCGCTGGTTGCGGCCCAGGTCAAGGTAGACACCGACGCCGGGTTTGAGCTTCGGGAAGTTGTCCTGGTAGCTCGACGTCTTCCAGACCGTGGCGGGGTCGCCGTCGGCGACGTTGCCCGCCGTGGCCTGGTTCTCCGATTTGTCGTCGCCGTAGGGGTCGAAGCTCGCCGCCGGTAGCGCTTTCGGTTCGGCCAGGGGCCCGGCCGGCGCGGCCAGGCCCGGTTTGCCCGTGCCGCTCGATGACCCGCCGCCGTCACCGGAGCGGACGATGACCGCCACCGACAGGAAGAGAAGGGCGGCCAGGCCGGCGACCAGCATCCGGGGGAAGCCGCGGCGGGGCGAGGCGGACGTCAGCGCCAGGCCGGCCGGCGGGGTGGCCTCGTCGTTGTCGGAGTCGACCGCCATCAGACTGGCCCGCATCTCCTCCGCCGACTGGAAGCGGGCCACGGGGTCGCGGGCCAGGGACCGCAACACGACCGCCTCGAGGCTGCGGGGCACATCCTCCCGGCGCTCGCGCAGGCTGCCGGGCGCGGCGGTCAGCCGGGCCACGGCCGTCGACAGTTCGGTGTCACCGACGAAGGGCGGCGCGCCGCAGAGCATCTCGTAGAGCACGATCCCGAGGGCGTAGATGTCGCTGCTGGCCTCGGCCGGGCTGCCGCTGACCTGTTCCGGAGACAGGTACTTCGCCGTGCCCATCACGACGCCGGTGCGGGTGAGGTCGTTGCCGGCCCCGGCCTTGGCGATGCCGAAGTCGGCCACCTTCACGTGCCCGTCCTGCCGGAGGAGGATGTTGGCCGGCTTCACGTCGCGGTGGACGACGCCGTGGGTGTGGGCGCAGGCCAACGCGTCGGCCACCTGCACCGCGACGTCGATCGCCTTGGCCACCGGCAGCGGCCCGGAGCTCTTGAGGAGCCGGGCCAGGGTCGTGCCCTCGACCAGCTCCATGACGATGTAGGCGACATCGGCGTCGCGGCCGGTGTCGTAGGTCGTGACGATGTGGGGGTGGGCCAGCCGGGCGGCGGCCACGGCCTCGCGCCGGAACCGCGTGCGGAAGCCGTCGTCGCCGGCGAGGTGGGGGTGCAGGACCTTGATGGCCACCCGCCGGGTGAGCACCTTGTCCTCGGCCTCCCAGACCGCGGCCATTCCGCCGCGCGCCAGCTCCCGACGGAGGCGGTAGCGACCTCCGAGAACACGGTCGGGGGCCAAGGTTTCCACAGCGTCCCAACGGTAGTGCCTGCACGGTCCCTCTCCGGCGACACCCGGCTACCCCGAGCGGCGGGCCCGTAGTCGCCGCAGGATCTCGGCCACTTCCCGCACCCGCATGGCCGACAGAGCCCCGGCGTACACGACGACGCCGACCAGCACCCCGACCGTCGCCTCGACCAGGGCCGGCGGCCGTCCGGGGAGCGCCACCACCGCCAGCCGGACGGCCAGAGTCATGACGAGCGCGGCGACGGCCGTGCGGGCCAGGACCTGGCGTGCCTTCAGGTCGACACCGAGCCCGCCCGTCCGCCGGGCCAGGGCCCGTAGCGCCACCACCGCCGCCACGCCGTAGGCGACGGAGAACGAGAACGCCAGGCCCTGCACCCCGAACCAGGGATAGAGCGCGGCGGCCACCACGACGTTGATGAGGTTCTCCCAGCAGTTGAGGACGAACGGCGTGCGGGTGTCGTGGAGGGAGTAGAAGCCGCGCAGGGCGTAGAGGTACAACGAGAACGGCAGCAGCCCGACGGAGAAGAGGGCGACGCAGGCCGAGGTGAGCCCGGCCTGGCTCGCCGTGAGGGCCCCCCGCTGGAGAAGCAGCCCCACGACGGGCCGGGCGAGGACGGCGAGGCCGGCGGAGGCGGGCAGGATCACCAGCGTCATCAACCGCAGCCCGAAGGCGAAGTTCCGCCGGAAGCCGGCGAAATCCCCTCGGGAGAAGGCCTCGGCCAGCTCCGGCGTGAGGGTCGTCATCAGCGACACCGCCACCAGCCCGTGGGGGAGCTGGAAGAACACGTAGGCGCCCTGGTAGACCGAGACGCCGCCCCGGGTCCCGTTGGCCAGCACCAGGACCAGCCACAGGGCGATCTGGTTCACAGCCACGTAGCCGGCCGTCCAACCCGACAGCCGCACCACCTTGCGGACGGCCGGGTGGCGGAAGTCGAACACGGGCCGGACGCGGATCCCGGCCCGGCGCAGGGCGGGCAGAAGGGGGAGGGCCATGGCGGCGATGCCGGCCGTCGTCCCGAGCCCGAGCAGCAGCATGGTCCCGGGGTCGTGGCGGACGGCCTCCAGAGTGAGCGGTCCCCGGGCGAGATGGGGCAGGGCGAGGAAGATCGCCGTCACGAGCAGGTTGTTGAACACCGGGGTGACGGCAGGAGCGGCGAAGTGGCGGCGGGCGTTGAGGAGTGCCGTGGCAATGGCGGTGATGCCGTAGAAGAGCATCTGCGGCATGAACATCCGCAGGAGGTCGGTGGCCACCTTCTGCTGGGCGGCCGCCGTCGCATCGGACAGCCGAAGTGTGTAGAGGTGGACGACGGTGGGGGCGACGATGATGCCGATGCCGGTCAGCAGGATGAGGGCCAGCGCCACCACGCTCACCACGGCCGAAGTGGCTTCGTCGTCGCCCTTCTCCCGGTGCTCGACGAAGATCGGCACCAGCGTGGCCGACAGCACGCCGCCGAGCAGGAGCTCGTAGACGATGTTGGGGGTCGTGTTGGCCAGGTTGTAGGAGTCGGCCAAGCGGTCGAAGCCGAGGGCGTAGGCCATGGCCGCCAACCGGACCATCCCCGTCAGGCGGGACAGCGCAGTGCCGACGGCGACGGGGACGCTGGAGCGGACGACCCGTTCGGTGCTGCTCACCCGGCCGTCACCACGAGCGAGGGACCATCAAACAGGGACCACTAGCGCGGAGCCGCGCCGGCGGCGACGCGTTCGGCGTCGCCGAGGGCCCGGGCGGCGGCCCGGGCGGCGATGCGCCCCTGACGCCGGGCCCGCCCGCTCCGGCGGCGGGAGCGGCGCAGGTCGTTGCCCCACCACACGAGCAGGAAGATTCCGGCGCCGGCGGTGAGGACGGCTCCGACACCGCTGACCACCGTGGAGCGGATCGTGAGCTCGCTGCTGTTGACGAGCAGCGCTCCGTCGGGCGAGGTGACGGTGATGTCGAGAGGGAAGGCACCGGTGGAGCGGCTCTCCACCCGGAACCGCTCGGTGGTGTTCTGTGGCGCCAGGGTCAGGAACCGCTCGTTGCCGTCGAGGAACCGGAGCTGGTCACTCTTGAGGCGGACCCGGACCTGGAGTGGCCGGCCGGTGGCGTTGAGGAGGGAGATCGGGATCGAGGCCCGGCGCGATGTCAGCGTGACGCGCTGCCCCTTCGGCCCCCGGACCTTGGAGGTGACGCTCTTGACCAGCCGGTCGGCGCCCTGAAGGTAGGCGGCGGGCGTCGACAGCTTGCGCTCCGCCCGGTCGTCGGCCTCGAGCGTGGCGGCCCGGCTGACCAGGATCCCCCGGTCGGCCGAGTCGAGCCAGGCGGAGTTCGGCTCCACCACCCCGGCGAAGGCCGCCAGCTGGCGGCGCAAGGAGCGCACGGTGTCGCCGTCGCCGGATGCGGACGTCTGCTGGCGGGTGAGGCTCCGCTCCAGCGGACGGCCGTCGCGCTGTTCGGGCGGCACCGTGGCGAAGTACTCGTCCAGGGTGGCGGGGGTGACGGCGGGGTTGCCCCGGAGGCCTCCGAGGACGGCGTCGAGCAGTGGCGCGGCCGGGTCCCACTCCTCGGGCGTGACGACGACCACGCCGCGGGGCTCGCCGGGCGCCTCGAGGGCGACCAGGCTGATCCCGGCCAGGAACCGCGCCGCCCGCAGGGCCGGGGCGTCGTCGCCCTCGAGCAACCGGCCGAGGTCAGGGTCGCTCACCGCCGCCGCGTACGGCTTGCCCTTCCCGCTGACGACGAAGGGGTGACCGGGGGTGAGCCGCTGCTGGAAGGGGACCAGACTTTCGGGCGGAAGCACGAGGCGCTCGACGCCGTACTGGCGGAGCCGGCCGAGGGCCCCGGCGTCGAGGGGCCCGGAGGCCAGGAGGCCTCCGGGGCTGGGGGTGGCGTCGAGAACCTGCTGCTGGCGTTCGGCTCCCCGGGCGAACTCGGCGTCGAGCTCGCCGGCGAGGTTGGCCCCGAGGATCCCGGGCACGTCGACGGGCACGAACGGGCTCGGGAGGAGCTGGTGGCCCGGCGTGCCGACCGCCGTCCGGAGGGCGGCCAACCCCGCCGTGGCTCCGTCGGCCGGCGGCCCGCCGGGCAGGCGCTCCTCCTGGTGGGCCGTCTCGGACCATGCGCCCAGGGTCTCGGGCGTGGGGGCCAGCGTGAGATGGACGTCGCCGGCGGCGGCCGCCGCCCGGGCGGTGCGGACGAGGCGGCCGGACGGCCCCATGGCCCGTTCCGCCGCCTTCCGGACCGTCCCGTCGGGCTGGTGGGCCGGCGTGGCGTCGAAGCGCCAGACCCAGGCCATTGTGAGCGGGCTGAGTCCGGCGGCGATCACCACCAGGGGCGTCACGAAGCGGTCGACGACGGACCCGGCCCGGAACAGCGCCACCTCGGTGGGGTACACGCCGCTGCGGCCGGGGACGATCCGGGCCGGATCGGGGGAAGCCGTGGCGGAGGCCGGGCCCTGGACGCCGATCCTGAGATCCCGGGCGCCCGACTCGCCGGCCACCAGGTCGGGGGCGGGCACCTCGAGCCGTCCCTCGAGGCCCCCGAGGCCCCGGCCGTCGAACGTCTGGGCCAGGGCGGTGCGGGAGGTGACCGCCCGGTGGACCTGGACCTGGACGGTGAGACCCTCGGTCGGTCCCGGCAGGGCCAGACCGAGGTGGAGGTCGCCGTCGGGGGCGGCCCAGGGGGTCTGGCCGGCCAGGTTCAACACATGGGGCTTGGGCGCCGGTGCGCCCCCGGTGGAGGCCGCCGCCCCCGTCGCCGGGGTCGGCTCCGACGTCGGTGGCGGTGTCGCCCCGATCGAGGCCGGGGCGACGCCCAGCATGAGGGCGACGACGAGCACCAGCAGGCCGACGGCAGCGGCGGACCGGCGCCTCACAGGACCCGGACCAGGACCCGGAGGCCTTCGGGGAGAACCCGGAAGCCGCAGGCGCGGTAGAGGGAGAGGGCGGCCTCGTTCGTCTGCTGGGTGTTGACCAGGGCCCGGGACGCGCCGTGACGGCGCATCCAGCGCAGCACGTCGCCGACCAGGGTCCGGCCGAGGCCCTGCCCGCGGGCCGCAGGATGGACGGCCAGCCGCTGGACGTATCCGGTGCCCGCCCCCCGGCCGCCGATGACATAGGCGTCGAGGCCGTCACGCCGGCCGTGGACACGGAAGCGCACCGACGGTGTCGCACCCAGGGCGTCCTCCAGGCCGCCCTGGTGGAGGCGCCAGAACGACTCGAAAGCGGCGCTGTCGACGGCCAGGACCCGGGGCCGGTCGCTTCGCCGCGGCCGGCGCAACCGCTGGCTGACGTCAGGAATGGCGTTCAAATCGTGGGCGAGAAGCTCGAGCTCCTCCTGGACGTCGAAACCGGCCCGGAGGAAACCGGCGCACTCCGCCTCCGACAGGGCGCTGGTGACGACCGATGTGAAGCCCCGGGCCCGGAGCCGGTCGAGGCAGGAGTCGACGAAGGCGGCCGACAGCGGCCGCGTCGTCGCCGGGCTGAGGTGCGCCACCTGGCCATCGGCCCGCCAGCTGGCGAGCCGAGCCCGTTCCCCGCGCTGCTCGATCGTCTCGGGCTCGCAGCTCCCCGATGACCGAGCCGCGACCGGCGACCCTTTCGACTCGGCGTCGGGTCGGCGCTCGGGCC
>JAUZEX010000901.1 GCA_030838815.1 Actinomycetota bacterium | reverse complement strand
GAAATGAGCCGACCGCCCCTCCCCGGCCGGGACACCGGAATCGACCTCGGCCTCTGAGCCCCTGGGCGGCGCATAACGGCCAGATATCGTGCGCTCCAGCCGCGACGAGCCCTCCCGACACCGCCAGCGCTCATCGCCGGCATTTCCGATCAGTCGTTCAGCCTCGCCTCGAGGCGGCTTGCGACCTCGCGGTATCGCTTGATCGCGATCAGGTGGACGCCGTCGAACGCCCCCGAGACCCGGATCTGCTCAACGAGATCGCAGGCGATCGACACGCCAGCGGACGAGTCCCGCTCGACGGCTTCGACTATCGCCGGGGGAACAGCCAGCTCAGGAATGTCAGCGGAAAGTTTGCGGGCCATCGGGGCGCTGGAGACCACCATGACCCCGGCGTACACTCGGCCGGAGAAGTCGAGCTGCGCTCGCCACTCCAGCAGTTTCTCAATGTCGAAGCAGACCTGGGCGAACACGAAGTCTGCTTCGCGCTTGTAGCCGGGCAGCCGACGCAGCCCAGACGTGACGCCGATCCGGAGCCGCGTGGTCCACGGGTCAGGCGCGGTGGCGAATCCTCGGGCCTCCGTGATCATCGAACGAACGGTGAGGTCATCGGAGCGGGACCCCGACTCGGGGCGATCCCCGTAGACGAAGAGGAACTCGTTGACGCCGTAGGCCGCCGCAGTAAGCAAGTCGCGACGGAATCCAAGCACGTTGCGATCTCTCGCGTTGAGACAGGCGATCGCCCGGCCTCCCATCAGCTCCACTTCGTGGGCGACCGCGATGCTCGACACGGTGGCGCGGCCGATGTGATTGTCCGGGATCAAGAAGGCTGCCGCTATCCGACTCATCACGCCGATCTGATGGCGAACGTGCATCACCTCTGGCTTGGTTGCCGGCTCGACCTCGCAGATGACCTCGAACCCGTTCGCCGTCATCCCAGGAGGATAGGACGACCGCCGAGGCCCGCCACCTCGCGAAGCGCGTGGCGGTCGAACTCGGCCGCAAGGACCTCTACGACGGCGAAGAGTGTCGACCGGTACGTCGCACCAGCGCAACCCGACGATCTGGCTGCGGCGGGCGCCGGACGTGGCCCTGTCATGCCGTTGCTGCCACCGGGCAATGACGAGGGGCCACCCGGAAGTGGCCCCTGACTGCTCTGTTCTTTGCAGCCCCAACGGGATTCGAACCCGTGTCTCTACCTTGAGAGGGTAGTGTCCTAGGCCCCTAGACGATGGGGCCGAGCTTGTTCTGGCTCAGCCGGAACAGCATACTGGCGGGCCACCCCTCGTCCGAACCGGAGGCTGCGTACCGGCGGACGGCGTTCGGGTTAGCGTCGGGCTATGGAGTCCGAGCGGTTGGAATTTCTCTTCGGTGATACCCGGAGCGGCGGCCGTCTGGACCTCGACGATGTCGAGGTGCGTTCCCGGTTGTTGGAGCGCAGTTTCAGGGGGGAGACCACGGCCGCCCAGCTCCTCGCCCGTGAGGTCATTGCCGGCCAGGTCTATGCCGGCGATCCGCCCGAGGTGTGGGCGACGGCGCAGCGGCTCCTCGCCGGCGGTCTCGACCGGGAGGACGTGTTCCGGGAACTCGCTATGGCGTTCGCCGCCACGGCCCGGGGCGGCGCCGACGACGGCGTCTTCGACCGTGACGGCTACGTCGTGGCGCTCGGCCGGTTGCCAGTGCCGGCGCCCGGAGACGTCGAGCGGGTGCTCATCGACATCGTCCGTTCGGAACCCGGCATCGACGCCCCCCGCCTCGAGCGGGCGACGCTGGAGCGGATCGGGCGCGACGCCGACGACGATGTCGCCGGCGAGATCGTCGGTCAGATCATGGAGCCCACCCGGCGCCCGGGTCTCGTCCGGTTGATCAACAGCTTCGAAGGCCAGCCCCTCCCAGCCGGAGCCATCACCATGCGCCCCGAACGACTCCGCAGGCACCTGGGCCTCTCGCAGGAGTAGCGCCGGGGCCGTCTCGGGTTGCTGCTTTGCGCCGGCGCTATTCAGGCGAGGAGTGAGGACATCGCGGCGGGGACCTCGTGGGGGTGAAGGGCGAGGACGTGGCGGCCGAGGCCCCGGCGGGCGAGGGCGCGGCCGGCGGCCAGGGAGTCCTCGTCGAGGCTCGTGCCCAGCACGTGGAGGCGGTCGATGCCACGCAGCGACGCCACCGGGTCGGGTCCGGCGGTGGCCAGGCAGTCGCTCATGAGGACGGCGAGGCGGTCGGGCGAGGCGGCCCGCTCGAGTTGCGAGGCGCCGGCCGCCAACGCCGACGCCAGGTCGGTCGTGCCGTGGCCCCGCAGCGTCAGCAGCTCGCCCACCAGGTCGGCGGGTGTCCGGCGCTGACCCTGGCTCTGGAGCACGATCGGACGGTCGGAGAAGGCCACGACGCTGCAGTCCGAATGCTCGCCGCCGGCAATCACCACCGCCGCCGCGGCCAGCGCCGCCATGGCCACCGCCTCGCCCTGCATGGAGCCGCTGCGGTCGACGAGCAGGCAGATGGCCCGCTGCGCCGCTCCCCACCGGCGCACGACGAAGTCCTCCGGGTGGCGGGGGCGCAGCCCGCCCGTCCGGCTGAGGGTGCGGTCGAGGTCGAGGTCGCCGTCGCCGCCCCGGACGGTCGTGAGCCGGCGCAGTCCCCGGCGGGCGGAACGCCCCTGGCGGGCCATGCGGACGAACACCTTGGCCGCCACCTGGCGGGCCCGGGCCCGGACCTGCGCATCGGTGGCGACGGCCAGATCGCTGACCAGGGCCAGGGCCGCTGCAGTGTCCTGACCGAGCAGCGCCTCGAGGGCGGCCTCGTCGAGCCGGCCCGCTTCCGGTGAGATCCGGAGGAAATCGGGGTGGCGCCGGGCCAGCTCGTCCCGGCCCGCCGTCCGCCGACCCGCCTCCCGGACGGCGTCGCGGGCCGCCTGGCCCTCCAGCGGCGGCGGCTGGCCGGGGTGACCCGCCGTCGACCGCTGCTGCTCAGGGGCCGGCGACGGGTCAGACGCTTTTTTTGGTTGGCGTTCCTCCACCAGCTGGATGAGGAGGGCGGTGACGATGTCCTCCGGCGTCTCCGTCCGGCCCTCCTCCACCCGGATGCGGCCCGAGAAGGCGGCGAGTGCGGCGTCGAGGAGCGATTCGAAGCTCGCCTCGCCCCGCAGCTCCTCGAGGCCCCGGGCCAGGAGCACCATGTCGATCGACCCCCGGACCGACGACCCCGTCCGCAGCGCTTCGTGGGTCCGGGTCGCCCGGGCCAGGCCGACGGCGATCTCGGTCAGCTCGCCGGTCACCCCCGTCACCCCTTCGACGATCTGCTCCTCGGCCGCCCGCTCCTGGTAGCCGAGGGCGATGCGGCACATGCGGTCGTAGATCGCCTGGCCGACCCGGGCGGTGCCCACGGCGTCGAACGGGTTCATGGCCGCGATCAGCCGGAACTGGGGCGAGGCGCCGATGTGCCCCACCCGGGGGACATGGATCTCCCCTTCGGCGAGGGCGGTGATGAGCACGTTGAGGGTCTCTTCGGGAACCCGGTTGAGCTCCTCGATGTAGAGCAGGCTTCCGTGGCGCATGGCCGACACGAGCGGCCCCTCGGTGAACGCCTCCGGCAGGTAGCCCCGCTCGATGACCAGCGCCGGGTCGTGGGCCCCGACGAGCCGGGCGGGGGTGAGTTCGGCGTTGCCTTCGACGAACTCCATCCCCCAGCCGGAGGCGGCAGCCACAACCCGCAGCAGCGTCGACTTCCCCACGCCGGGCGGCCCCTCGAGGATCACGTGGCGTCCGGTCCGCAGGGCGGTCACGAGCACCTCGGTCGGGCGGCGCAGGCCGACGATGCCGGCTTCGACGCGGCGGAGGAGGTCGGGTGACGAGAACCCCGGCGGCACCGCCGGGGTTCTCGTGCCGATGTGTTGTTCGGGATCGCCCGGATGCGTCAGGGGAGGCAGGTGAAGCTCCCTAGTGCTCGTGGACGATGATGCCCCGGATGTTCTTGCCGGCCAGGAGATCGTCGTAGCCCTCGTTGACCTGGTCGAGTGTGTACTTCTTCGTCACGAGTTCGTCGAGCTTGATCTGACCCGACCGGTAGAGGTCGAGCATCTTGGTGATGTCGCGCATCGGGTTGGCGCCGCCGAACAGCGTGCCCTTCACCGTCTTCTGGAAGAGCGTCATCACCGCCCCCGACAGGTGGACGGTCTGCTTCATCGGGTCGGCGAGGCCGGTGATGACCTCGGTGCCGCCCTTGCGGATCACGTCGAAACCGGCCTGCACCACGTCCTCGTCGACGACGTCGACGGTGACGATCGACTTGTCGGCGCCGACGCCCCGGGTGAGCTGGGTCACGAGCTCCTGGGCCTCGCCGGCACTGGCCACGGCGTGGGTGGCACCCAGCTGCTCCGCCATCTCCCGCTTGTTGGCCAACGGGTCGATGGCGATGATGTTGGTGGCACCGGCGCACTTGGCGCCCTGCACGGCGTTGATGCCGATGCCGCCGATGCCGTAGATGGCCACCGTGTCGCCCGGCTCGACGCCCGCGGCGTACACGGCCGAGCCCCAGCCAGTGGGGACGCCGCAGCCGACGAGGACGGCCGTCTCGAGGTTGAAGTCGTCGTCGACCCTGACGCACGACGTCTCGGAGATCGTCGCCCACTGGGAGAACGTGCCCAGCATGCACATGCCGCCGAGGTCGTTGTCGCCGCTGTGGAACCGGAACGTCCCGTCCGGCATGCAGCCTTCGAGGATCGTGGCGCCGAGGTCGCAGAGGTTCTGCTGGCCGGTGGAGCACCAACGGCAGAATCCGCAGGACGGGATGAACGAGCACACGACGTGGTCCCCGACCTTCACCCGGCTCACACCCGGGCCGACCTCCTCGATGATGCCGGCCCCCTCGTGCCCGCCGACGAGCGGGAAGCGGGGGACGATGTCGCCGTGGCGGAGGTGCTCGTCGGAGTGGCACAGACCGGCGGCCACGAACCGGATGAGCACCTCGCCCTGCTTGGGAGGGTCGACGTCCAGCTCGACGACCTCCCAGTTCTTTCCGAGCTCCCACAGAACCGCAGCCTTGGTCTTCATCCCCCGTACCTCCCTCAAGCAGCGTGAAAGGGCGATCCTGTCACAGGCCGCCGCGCCCCGACACGCGGCTACGGGATCGACGTCGTCGATTCGCACCCGGCGGCCGTGTCGTGCCCGGGGCCGCCGTCGCAGCGGTCGGTCCCGGCGCCGCCCTGGATCGTGTCGTCGCCCGAACCGCCGCAGATCCGGTCGTCGCCGCCGGCGCCGTCGATCACGTCGTCGCCGCCCTCGCCGTCGATTACGTCGGGCCCGCTGGTGCCGCGGATGGCGTCGCCGCCCTCGGACCCGATGATCGTGACGGGGGCACCGAAGCAGGTGCTCCCGGCCCGGGCGACCGGCGCCCGGCCGGGCCCGACAAGCATGCTGGCCAGGACCAGTACCAGTCCGGCCCGGGCGACCGTCACCTCCGGCCCTTGTGGCCGCCGGAGCCGGGTTTGGAGGCGGGGCTGCGCTGACTCTGGGTCACGAACACGTCCGACTGCCCGTTGGTGTCGCCGGGGACCAGGTTGGTGGCGAAGGAGGCGAAGGCCACCATCATCCCGGAGGCGTCCACCACCGGCCCCAGGCTCGGCCCGTCGCCCTGTCCCTTGCCGCCCGATCGGGGGCGGCTCAGCCGGCTCAGCACCCCTGTGGTCGTCGAGGCCAGGAACACGTCGCGCGTCCCGTTGGAGTCGTCGGCCACGAGGTTGCCGGCCTCGGACGAGAACACCACCAGCGCTCCGTCGGCCGAGACGACCGGTGCGAAGCTCAGCCCGTCCGCCCCGGAGCCGTCTGGCGCAACCGACAACCGGGTCGTCGTCTTCTGGTCCCGCCGCCGGATGAACACGTCGAGGAGACCGTTGGTGTCGTCGGGTACGAGGTTGTCGGCGAAGGAGGAGAAGGCCACGACGCGCCCGTCGGCGCTGATCGACGGGCTGTAGCTGCGGTTGTCGGCCTGCCCGCCGTCGGTGGACAGGCTGACCCGGTCGAGGTTGCCGGTCGCAACGTCGGCCACGAAGACGTCGAGCGCCCCGTTGGTGTCGCCGGGCACGAGCCGGGAGGAGAACGACTCGAACGCCACGGCCCGGCCGTCGGCGCTGATCGCCGCCCCGAAGCTCGGGCTCTCGGTTTGCTGCGTGTTGCCGCCCACGCTGAGGCGCCGGGTCATCCCGGTGACCACGTCGTTGACGAACACGTCGCCGGTGCCATTGGTGTCGCCGGGCACGAGCGTGGCGGCGTCGGACTCGAAGGCCACCAGCCTCCCGTCGCCGCTGATCGACGGGGCGACGCTGGGCCCGTCACCCATGGTCCCGTGAGGCCCGACGCTGGCCAGGACGGTGGTGTGGGACAGGCGGTCGCGGACGAAGATGTCGAGGTTGGAGTTGGCGTCGCCGGCCGTCAGGTTCGACGCCGCCGAGGTGAAGGCGACGTAGCGGCCGTCGGAGCTGATGGCCGGGCCGTAGCTGTCGCCATTGGCCTGCTCCCCCGTCGACGAGAGGCTCTCCCGCTCGGTGCTGCGGGTGACCCGATCGAAGACGAACACGTCCTCCACCCCGTTGCTGTCACCCGAGACGAGGGTGGAGGCGGCCGACGTGAACGCGACGTAGCGACCGTCGGCACTGATCGCCGGGGTGAAGCTGGCGCCGTCCGCCTCGCGGCCGTCGACCGCCAGCGAGATCAGGCTCGGCCCGCTCTTTCCGCTGCCCACCGCGGCTCGGGCGGCCGGGGGCAACGCCCCCAAAATGATGAACGCGACGACGAGTCGCATGCTCCGGTGCGCCACGTGGCCCCTCCTTGTGGCTCCGAGGCGCCGGACGATACTCCCCTGGTTCCGGGCGTCCAGGGGCCTTTGTGCAAATGGCACTGAATGTCCGGTTTCACCGGTGCCAGACCACGGATGGTGGGATGAAATAGCGGAGGGTCAGCCTCCGTTGTTCCTGGCGACAAGGGACGGGTAAGGAGAGGTCATGCCCATTCAGGAAATCACCAAAGACAACTTCAATGACACCATCAACAACAACGACATCGTGTTGATGGACTGGTGGGCCGAGTGGTGCGGTCCGTGTCGCAGCTTCGCCCCGGTCTTCGAGGACGCTTCAGGCCGCCACGGCGACATCGTCTTCGGCAAGATCGACACCGAGGCGCAGCCCGAGCTGGCGGCCATGGCGCGGATCAATTCGATCCCCACGATCATGGCCTTCCGGGAGGGGATCCTGATCTTCTCCCAGCCCGGGGCGCTGCCCGGCCCGTCGCTGGAGGACCTGATCGGCAAGGTCCGGGAGCTCGACATGGAGCAGGTCCACGCCGCGCTGGCCGCCGAGGAGCAGGCGAACCAGCCGGACCAGGCGGCCCAGCCGGGCTGACGGCCGCGGCGCCGGTCCGGCCATGGAGCGGACCGCCGAGCTGCGCTGGTTCTTCCGGCGGCAACCTCCGGCGCCCGTCGTCGACTGGTTCGAGACCGTCGCCGGCCCTCCACAGGCGCGGACCGACAGCTACCTGGCGCTGCCCGGCACCGACGCCCTCGGCGTCAAGGTGCGGGGCGGCACCACCCGCTTCGAGCTCAAGCTCCGGCCCGCCCCGGCGAGCCCGCTGACCCTGCCCGGTGGCGTCGCCGGGGAGCTGGAGGAGTGGCAGCGCTGGTCGTTCGCCCGGTCGTGGATCAGCCGGTTCCTCCCCCGCCTCGGCCTGCCGAAGACGCGTTGGCTCGAGGTCGACAAACGGCGCCGCCTGACCACGATCCCCTTCGACGGTGACGGCGACGCGGGCTGCCGGGTCGAGTTGACGCAGCTCCGGGCGCAGGGCCGGGAGTGGGCGACGGTCGGGTTCGAGGCCTTCGGGCCGGAGGCCGCCCTGGTCCCCGCCCTCACGGCGGCGGCGGAGCGGTTCTTCGGCTCGCTCGACCTGCCCGACGGCCTCGGCGCCGATCTCTCCTGCGGTTACCCCGGCTGGCTGACCACCCTCTGACCTGTCGCCCGTCTGACCTGTCCCCTCGGCGGCCGCATCGGATGCGATACTCAATTCATGCGGACCCGCGTCGCCGCGCTGGCGGCCTTGCTCCTGTTCCTCGCCGGCGCCCCGGCGTCGGCACAGACGCTCACCACCCAGCCCACCGCGTCGGTGAACATCAAGCCGACCGACAAGTGCCCCCAGCCTGAGATCGACCAGATGCAGAAGGTCATCGGCTTCGTGGAGGGCCAGTCCTGGTCCGAGCACCCGGGGAGCCAGGGGCTCCGGATCGTCCCCGACACCTCGACCTGCCGTGTGGTCCTCAAGATCAACAAGGTCTCGAACATCGAGCAGGCGTCGCTGGAACGGGGCGGCGAGGGCCGACTGTCGATCGAGAAGACCAAGGACTACGCCAAGCCGTCCCGCTTGCCGCTCCTCCTCTGGGTCATCTTCGGCGGGGCCGGTGTCGCGTTCGTCTTCGTCCGCTACGGCCGGAGATGACGGCTTAGGGGATCCCCGCCGTCGCCTCGCAGGTCGAGTCGGCCGAGTCCCGTCCCGGCCCGCCGTCGCAGCGGTCGGATCCGGGCCCGCCGGAGAGCGCGTCGTTCCCCGCCTCACCGAACAACTGGTCGTCGCCGTCGCTGCCGCTGAGGTCGTCGTCGCCCGCGCCGCCGAAGAGCTTGTCCTGGCCCGGGCCCCCGGTGAGGGAGTCGCGGCCGTCGTCGCCGGTGAGGACGTCGTCGCCCGCCCCGCCCTGGAGGACGTCGTCGCCGGGGCCGCCGTGGATGGTGTCGTTCCCGTCGTCGCCGCAGATCGTGTCGTTGCCGCCCGCGCCGTCGATCGTGTCGTCGCCGCCGAGTCCGGTGATGACGTCGTCGCCGGGCGTGCCGACGATGTTGTCGTTGCCGGGCGTGCCGACGATGGTGGCCGGGGCGCCGAGGCAGGTCGCCCCCGCCGCCTGCGCGGCGGGCCCGCCGGCCAGCACCGGCCAGGACGAGATCAGCAGTGTCAGGCCCAACCGGGCGGCCCCCGGCCGGCGTCGCTGTGGC
>JAUZEX010000899.1 GCA_030838815.1 Actinomycetota bacterium | reverse complement strand
CGGCCTCGGCGCCGGTGCCGTGCCCGCCGAGCACCACGTTCATGAAGCCGCCCTTGTCCTTGTGGAGCTGGTCGACGACCTGGCCGGTCATGCCGGCATAGGCCAGGGCCGAGACCTGGCGCCCGTCCGAGAGCGGACTGGCGCCGTACCCGAGCCGGTCGAGGATCACCACGGAGTAGCCGGCGTGGGCGAACGGCTGGGCCACCGAGTAGCCGGGCACGTCCCACACCTCCTTGGTGTAGGACAGATCGTGGAGCAACAGCACGACGGTGGATGCGACACAGATCGGGTCGTAGCGGGTGGCGGCGAGACGGTAGCTCCGCCCGTCCGCCGGGTTCACCACCGTGAACTCCACGGGCGTCGTGGTGATTGGTGCGTCGGCGGGAGGGGACTGCGGACGGCGCTCGGCCCGGGCCGCCGCGCCCGGTACGAGGGCGCCGACCAAGAGCAGCGCCACCACCGCCCGTCGCCCGAGGAGCCGACCCATTTCGGTCGACCCTACAGCTACCCCGCCCCGGCGTCAGCGGATGCGAAAGGTGGCCGTCAGAATGGGCCGCTACGGGCGCCCGTGGCAGGTGCCGGAGCCCGAATCGGTGAAGGTCCGGCCGGCCACGGGGATGAAGTTGAAGTCGTAGCCGTCGGCCCGCAGCGTCAGTTTCAGCACTCCGTTGGTGGTGTTGTTGCGGACCTGGCTGTTGGGCTGGGGCGAGCCGAACGGGTACAGCGAGTTGCCGCCCGTCCCGGCGACGATCTCCCGGATCCCGAAGGCGGGGTCGGCGGTGGCGTCGGGCCGCTGAGGGGCGTAGCGCTCGTAGACATGTTCGTGGCCGTTGACGACGAGCTCCGCCCCGGAGGCGTAGAGGTCGTTCCACAGCGGCCCGACCTCGGTGGTGTTGCCGTGGCTCGTCCCGGAGCTGAACCGGGGATGGTGCCAGAGGGCCAGCGTGCAGCGGGCGGCGCTGGCGGCCAGGTCGGCCTTCAGCCACTGCTCCTGGGCGCTCCCGGCGCCGCAGCCGCCGACCGAGGCGCAGTTGCTGTTGAGTACGACCACGTGCCAGGCGGCGATGTCGTAGCTGTACCAACCCTGGCCCGGCGCCCCGGCGACGGAGCCGAAGTAGTTGAAGTACCCCGAGGCGCCGGCCGTGCCGTAGTCATGGTTGCCCGGCACCGGCCGTAGACGGTCCTTGTCGGCGCCCCACGTCGGGCCGAAACAGTTGGTGAACTCCGACGGGCTGCCGCTGTCGTAGACGTTGTCGCCGGCGGTGAAGACGACCGTCAGGGGGTTCCGGGGCACGGCGCTGAGCAGCTTCCCGGTGGCCGCCGCCCCGGAAGAGGACGGGCCGCCGCTGCCACAGGCGGCGATGTCCCCGGCGCCGACGAGGGTGGCCACCCGGGTGTCGGGCGAACCGGGCGGGGCGGGACTGCCGGGCGGGGCGGGGGTGCCGGGCGCACCCGGCGGGGCGTTGTCGGCCGGACCGATGGTCATCTCCGGCGCCGCCGGCCGGGCCAGCATGCCCCGCACCGGGGCGTTGAGCCGGGTGGCGCCCATGGAGCCGAAGAACCTGGCGTCGCCGAAGGCGAAGATCCCGCCGTCGGAGGCGACCATCCAGTACCCGGCGCCGCTCGGGGTGGGGGCCATGCCGACCACCGGGGCGACGAGGTGGATGCCGCCCGCCGAACCGGAGAAGGCGGCATCGCCGAAGGAGAAGATCCCCCCGTCCGAGGCCACGAGCCAGTAGCCGCGGCCGGTGGGGGTCGGCGCCATCCCGACGATCGGCTGGTTGAGACGCTTGCCGCCCATCGAGCCGAAGAAGCCGGCGTCGCCGAAGCTCATGACGCCGCCGTCGATGCCGGCCATCCACGCCCCGGCGCCGCTGGCCGTCGGGGCCAGGGTGGTGATGCGGTGGGAGAGCTTGACGCTCACCCCGGGGAAGGCCGGGGCCCCGCCGTAGTTCTCGATCGCCCCGGTGCGGGTGGCCATCCAGTAGCCGTCGCCCTGGGGACGGGCGGCGAAGGCGGCGACGTCGTCGGCGTCGGAGGCCCGGTTGCCGTACACGGTGGCATCGCCGGCGACGAACACGTCGCCGTCGTCATCGGCCATCCAGTAGCCGTTGCCCGCCGGAGTCGCCGCCATCCCGGCGATGTCGTTGCCCTGGTTGTGGACCGCGCCGGCGTAGCCGGCGGTGCCGAACGAGAAGACCCCGCCGTCGGCGGCGTAGAGCCAGTACCCGCCGGCGCTCGACGACGACGCGGTCCGCGGCTCCGGCTCTCCCGCCCCAGCCCGTCCCAGCGCAGGGGCAGGGACGGCGACCGGCACGGTCGCGGCGGCCACCAGCGCCGCCGCGGCCAGGAGACGCATCCGGAATCGACGCGGGATCGCCATGAAGGACAGAACGGCGCGCTGACCAGCCGGGTTGAGCCGATCGGACTAGTCCGGCGGGCACGTTCGACCCCCTCGTCCCTTTCGGGGACGGGCTTAACCGAGGTTTGAAGGGCTGCTGAGGGCTCGCGCCTCGCGCATGGCCACCGACAGCGTGGCGAGGTCGGGCGGCGCCCCGGCCCGGATGTCGTCGATGACGAGGAGGAACCGTTCGACGACGGGGCGGTGCTGGGCCAGCCATTGGTCCAGACCTCCGGCGTGGAGGGCCTCGGCGGTGAGGGCGGCGCGCTCGCGGGCGTAGTCGTCGCCGAGGGCGGAGCGGGCCAGCGCCTGCCAGCGGTCGTCGCGGGGGAGGGCGGCGATCCGGTCCCGGAGCCAGTCGAGCTCGAGGCGGGTGCCGAGGGCGAAGTACACGGCGGCCACGTCGTCGAGCGCCCCGGAATCGGACGTTTCAGGGTCGCCGGCCACCTGGATGACGTCGAGCGCCGGGGCGAGGGCGTCGAGGGCCGCCACCCGGGCGGCGAGGTCCTTGCCGACGCCGGCGTCGACCCACCCCGCGGCCCGGGCCTCGGCCGCCTGGCGGTCGGCGGCCGACAGGAGCGATGGGAGGAGACCGGCGAGCCGGGCGGTCCCGGAACGGAAGGCCGCCTCCGCGGCCGCCACGTCGAGCGGGCGGGGACCATGCCGGACGAGCCACCGGCTGGCCCGTTCGGCGAGCCGGCGGACGGGCAGCAGCATGTCGATCTGGGTCGGGGCGGGCACCAGATTGTCGAGGGCCTCGACGGCGGCCCACAGCGCCTCGAGGTCGAAGATCTCCCACGCCGCGGCGTGGGCCCGGGCCAGCTCCGGGACGGTGGCGCCGGTCTCCTCGGTGAGGCGGTGGATGAAGCTGGTGCCGGCCCGGTCGATGAGGAGGTTCGTGACCCGGGTGGCGATGATCTCCCGCCGAAGGGGGTGGCGGGCCATGGCCGAGGCGAAGCGCTCGTCGTGCAGCGGCGCCGGGAAGTAGGCGGCCAGCTCCCGGGCGAGCCAGGGGTCCTCGCAGGCGTCGGAGGCCAGCAGCCGGGACGACACGTCGAGCTTCGTGTAGGCCAGCAGCACGGAGAACTCAGGGCTGGTCAGCCCCATCCCGTTCGAACGCCGCGAGGCCAGGACCTCGTCGGTGGGGAGAAACTCGATGGCCCGGTCGAGGCCACCCTCGGCCTCCAGCTTGCGGAGGTAGCGGGCGTGGACTTCGACCATCGCCGCCGCCTGGGCCCGGGCCGTTTCCAGCGCCCCGGTCTGGTCGTAATTGTCCCGCAGGACGTTGGCCGCCACCTCGTCGGTCATCTCGGCCAGAAGCCGGTCGCGCTGGCGGACGGTCATCTCCCCGTCGGCCACGACCGTGTTGAGCAGGATCTTGATGTTGACCTCGTGGTCGGAGCAGTCGACCCCTCCGGAGTTGTCGATGGCGTCGGTGTTGATGCGGCCGCCGGCCAGGGCGAACTCGATGCGGCCCCGCTGCGTGAAGCCGAGATTGCCGCCCTCCCCCACCACCCGGGCCCGGAGCTCGGTGGCGTCGATGCGGACGGCGTCGTTGGCCTTGTCGCCGACGTCGCCGTGGGTCTCGGTCGACGCCTTCACGTAGGTGCCGATGCCGCCGTTCCACAGCAGGTCGACCGGCGCCTGCAGTACTGCCTTGACCAGAGCGGCGGGGCGCAACGCCTCGGCGTCGACGCCGAGCGCGGCCCGCACCTCGGGCGAGAGCGGGATCAACTTGGCCGTCCGGGGGAAGACACCGCCCCCGGCCGAGATGATGTTGGGGTCGTAGTCGGCCCACGACGACCGGGGCAGGCGGAAGAGCCGCTCCCGCTCGGCGGCGCTGCGTTCCGGGTCGGGGTCGGGGTCGAGGAAGACGTGGCGGTGGTCGAAGGCCGCCACCAGCCGCAGCGCCCGGCCATCCACCCGGACCGCGTCGTTGGACTTGTCGCCGACGTCGGCGTGCGTCTCGGTGCTGGCCTTGACGTACGTCCCGATGCCGCCGTTCCACAGCAGGTCCACCGGCGTGACCAGGATGCGCCG
>JAUZEX010000857.1 GCA_030838815.1 Actinomycetota bacterium | reverse complement strand
AACGTGATCGGCCTGTCGCTACCCCTGTTCCGGACCCTCCTGGCCGACATCGGCCTGACCGTGATGGACCTGTGGAGCTGACCTCAGCCGCGCCGCCCCCGCCACCCGGCCCGGCGCCGAGCCTTTCGATCGGGCCGCTCCATCTCGAACCGCCGGTGGTACTGGCGCCCATGGCGGGTGTCACGACGCGGGCCTTCCGGCGGCTGTGCCGCGAGTTCGGGCCCGGGGGGCTCTACGTGAGCGAGATGCTCACGTCCCGGGCGCTGGTGGAGGGCAACCCCCGGACGGCCCGCATGCTGCGCTTCGACGCCGACGAGCGCCCTCGCAGCGCCCAGCTCTACGGGGTGGCGCCGGGCACCGTGGGCGAAGCCACCCGGCGGCTCATCGGCGACTTCGGTGTCGAGCACGTCGACCTCAACTTCGGCTGCCCCGCACCCAAGGTCACGGCCAAGGGGGGCGGCGCCGCCCTGCCCGTCCGCCGCCGGCTCCTGGCGGACGTGATCGGCGCTGCGGTGCGGGCCGCGGCCGGCGACGGAGTACCCGTCACGGTCAAGTTCCGGCGGGGCATCGACGAAGGCCTCCTCACCGGCGTCGCCACCGGCCGGATCGCCGAAGGCGAAGGCGCGGCGGCCGTGGCCCTCCACGCCCGGACGGCCGAACAGCGCTACGCCGGCGACGCCGCCTGGGCCGCCATCGCCGAACTGAAGGCGGCGGTGACCACGATCCCGGTGCTGGGCAACGGCGACATCTGGGAGGCCCACGACGCCGTCCGCATGATGGTCGAGACGGGCTGCGACGGCGTCGTCATCGGACGGGGCTGTCTGGGCCGGCCGTGGCTGTTCGCCGATCTCGCCGCAATCTTCTCCGGCGGAGCCGCCGCACCGCCCCCGGCTTTCGGCGCCGTGGCGGCCGTCATGTTGCGTCACGCCGAGCTGCTGGCCGAGGACGAGGGCGAACAGCCGGGGCTCTGCTCCTTCCGGCGTCACGCCGCCTGGTACACGCAGGGTTACGCCATTGGCGGCGACGCCCGCCGGGCCCTGGGCCAGGTGTCGTCGCTGGCCGGCCTGGCCGCCGTGCTGGACGGGATCGACGCCGGGCTGGCCCTGCCCCCCGAAGCGCGGCGCTGGAAGCGGGGCCACACCGACGGGCCCCGCCCCGTCCGCCTGCCGCAGGGCTGGCTGGGCCTCGTCGACGACCCGACCCCGCCGCCGGGCGCCGAAGTCCTCGTCAGCGGGGGCTGATCTCCAACCGGCGTTCCATTTCCGCTGCATCCCGGTAAAGGAACGCCGGTTCCGCTGGGGCCGGCCGGAGGCGATTCCGGCGTTCGATTTCCGCTGCATTCCGGCAAAGGAACGCCAGTTTGGAGCGGGCAGGTCCGGTCGGTCAGCAGACGCAGACGGGGCGGACGCGGCCGGGCCGCACCGAGAGGGGGAGGGTTTTCCCGGTGCGGCCCGACGGCTAGGAGGCCGAGGCGGTTACTGCGTGGCCTTGGCCAGGTCGAGGCGCCCCTTGCAGTTGTCGCAGGCGACCTTCGCATCGGAGGTGTTGATCAGACGCTCGATGGCCTGCTGGGGCGAGAGGCCCTCGGCCAGGAGCAGCGCAACGGCGCCCACCACGTGCGGCGTGGCCATCGAAGTGCCGGCCAGCGATTCGTAGGCGTTGGGCGACCCGGACTTCCAGAAGGTCGAGTAGATGTCGTGTTCCTTGTTGCCGTCGCCGGCGCCGCCGGGGGCGAGGATGCCCCACTTGGCGCTGCCGATCGGGCTCGAGTAGGAGCTGACCTTGTCGTCAGGGCCGGTGGCACCGACGATCAGGGCGTCGAGGTCGCCGTAGTTCGAGCTGCCGAGCCCGAGACCCATCAGGTCCGAGTTCCCCGCCGCTACGACCGGGACGGCGCCGTGCGACCAGGCGTACTCGATGCCCTCGCGCATGCTCGTGCCGAGCAGGCTGGTGAAGACGAAGTTCGGGTCGCCCAGGCTGAGGTTGACCACCTTGGCACCGTGGTCGACAACCCATTTGATTCCGGCGTTGATGTCTTCCTCTGTACCGGAGCCGGCGGCGTTGAGGGCCTTGGCCACCACCAGCTGGGCGTCCGGCGCCACACCGGCGATCCCGATGCCGTTGTCCTTGTTGGCGGCGATGATTCCGGCCACGTGGGTTCCGTGGCCCTGGTCGTCCTGCGGGGAACCGGTGCACTTGGCCTGGTCACCGGCTGCACCCACGCAGCTGGTGCCTTCCACCACCTTGCCGGCGAGATCTTCGTGGTTGAGGTCGACACCGGTGTCGACGATGCCGACGCGCACGCCCCGGCCCGTGGTGTGCGCCCAGGCGTCGGCGACACCGATCTTGGCCAGGCTCCACTGCTTGGCGAAGTCTGCGTCGTTGGAGGCACCGGCCGTTGTGGCCACGAGGCCGACGGTGAGGAAGGCGCACAGGGTCAGCGCGAGTCCGCGAATTCGCATGGACCTGCTCCTTTGATTGTCTCGGTCTTGCTCTCTTCGGTTTTCCGCCCCGATCGTCGGCAAAGCCGGCGGTCGAGGTTCAACTGGTCCCCAGGTACAGCGCTATGAAGAGTGCCGAGAAGCTACGGAGTCAGGTGCGGGGAACCGTACCGGAGCGAACGGACTCGCCCGGGCAGCGGGAGCGCGACGGAACCGACGGTCACGAGACGAGTCGGCCTCCTAATGCGCACGTGAACACTCTACGCACGACTCGCACCGATAGCGACCCTTTCGTGTCGATTCGAGTCTCGATCGACCCCAGGAAATGGCAAAAAAGGTGCATATTGGTCAGCTGCAAGGGTAATCAGCCGCTGACACTGGAAGTCCGTCCACAGCGCTTTCTCATCGAAGAGAGGTGGGATCCATGAAGAAGGGCCTACGCGGGGCGCTCCTCGCGCCACTGCTGGGTGCGGTGCTCCTCCTCGGAACACCGTCCGCCACGTTCGCCGCCCCGGACAAGCCCGGCGATCCTCCGCCGTCCGGTTCGCAACCGCCCCGAGGGGCACACTCGGGGCACCCGGACAATCCCGACCCGAAGGACAGCCACGCCGCCAAGCCCGGCGACCCCGGCGCCAAGGACCCCAAGGCCGGGGAGGAGCCGAAGGACCCGAAGGCGGGGGAGGAGCCGAAGGACCCGAAGGCGGGGGAGCAGCCGAAGGACCCGAAGGCCGGTGACAAGGACCCGAAGAACGGCGACGCCAACGCCGGCAAGGATCCCAGGAACGACGACAACCACGACAGCCATTCCAGCGACGAGCACGACAGCTGGTACGGGCACTACGACCACGACCACTACGGCTACCACGGCCACCACAACTGGGACACCCACCGGCGCTACTACCACTCCGGCTACCGCGGCCCCGGCTATTACGACGACTGCGGCTACTACGGCCCCAACGGCTACGACGGCTACTACGACAGCCCGGACGCCTGTGACTGGCAATACGGCGCCCAGGGCCAGTCGCTCCGAGCCAACCTGTCCGGCGACCAGGAAGTGCCGGGTCCCGGCGCCCCCAACGCTTTCGGCGTCGCCAACATCTTCGTCGACATGGCCAACGGACGTCTCTGCTACCGCCTCGGCTACGACGGCATCGACCGCCCGACCATGGCCCACATCCACCGGGGCGGCCCCGGCCAGACGGGCCCGCCGGTCATCGACCTGCACCCGGAGAGCAACGGTGACGAGGGCTGCGTGGGCGCCGACCCGACCGTCCTGCGCAACGTCGCCGAGCACCCTGAGGCGTTCTACCTGAACCTGCACACGCCGCAGTACCCCGACGGTGCGATGCGGGGCCAGTTGTTCAGCACCGACCAGTACTGAGCCGAACAGCCTGCGGAGACGGCAGAGCGCCGCCGGGTGGGGATCTCCCCGCCCGGCGGCGTGCCGCGTCAGCGTCGTTTCAACTACACCAGGCAGACGACGATGAGCCCGGCGCACCGACGCTGGCGGCCCTCGTGGCCGTCGTGGCCCTCGTGACCCTCGTGGCCCTCGCCGTCGCGATAGTCCCCGTAGCCGTCGTGGTCCCGGTAGTGGTGCCGGTGATGGCCCTCGTCGTGGCCCCGGTGGCCGTGTTCGTGCGCCGGGGACGGCATGGCCTGGGTGGTGGAATCCGGGGTGGTGGCGCGGGCGGGGGCGGTGCCAAAGACACCGGCATTCAGAATGACGGCAGCCAGGACGGCCAGGATCGGTCGCTTCACGCGACTTCCTTTCGTTCCGTGGCCCGGAAGTCTCATGCAATCAGATCTGCGCAGAAAACGCAATGCGCACGACCAGGGTCTTTACGCACTCCCGCCCCGGGCGTGGGCCTCGGCCAGGAGCGCCTCCTCGGCGCCGTCGACGGCCGCCCGGAGGGCGGTGCAGGCCCGGCGGCGACGACCCAGCTCCCGGCCCGACGCCGTCAGCAGTTCGGGCAGCCGGCCCCACCCCCCGGTGACCGTCCGCCCGGCCAGGACCGCCCGCGGATCGTCGAGGGCGGCCAGGACGCCGGCCGGGACCTCGATGCCGGCTTCCCCCAGGGCGGCGACGATGTCGTCGCTGGTCACCGGCCGCCCGGCGTCGGCCGCCCGTCGGGCGGCCCGGCCGAGGAGCTGGTGCACCGTCCGGCGGTCACCGAGGCCGTGGGCCACGATCCCGTCGGCGAGGTCGGCCAGCACCAGCCCCGGGTCGGCGGCGCTGCGGGCCAGGGCCCGCTGGTCGATGCGGAGGGTTGACACCACGCCGGCCAGGAGGTTGACCGCGCCCGTCACGGTGACGAGCGCCCGCTGCACGTCACCGGCCGTCGAGAGGAAGTGGTCGGTGCGGGCCGTGCCCGTCCGGAGGACGCCGAGGAGGGCGGCCAGCGCCCCGGCGGCGGTCCCGCCGGCGTGGCGGATGACGGCCAGGGCGTAGGGGTTCTTCTTCTGGGGCATGAGGGCGCTGACCCGGCAGTACTCGTCGGCCAGGCCGACGAAGCCGTAGGCCGGTGAGGCCCAGATCTCGAGGTCCGCCGCCACCTGGCCCGCCTCCGTGGCCACGGCGGCCAGCGTGGCCAGCAGGTCGACGAGCCCGTCGGCCTGCCACATGGCGTCGCGGGCGTGGGGGATGACGCCGTAGAAGCCGAGCCGGGAGGCCAGGAGCTCCCGGTCGAGGGGGAGCGAGCTGCCGGTGGTCCCCCCGGCGCCGGCCGGGCTCCGGTTGACCCAGGTGTAGGCGTTCTCGAGCCGCATCAGATGCCGGAGGACGGGCTGGGCGTGCCCGGCCAGCACGTAACCGAGGGTGGTCGGCTGGGCGGGCTGGAGGTAGGTGAAGTCGGCCATCAGGGTGTTGCGGTGGCGCCGGGCCAGGGTCAGGTAGTCATCGCCGAGGCGGACGAGGGCCGAGTGGGCGTGGAGCACCGAACGGCGCAGCGCGATCCGCAGCGCGACGCGGGCCGCCTCCCGCCGGGGACGGCCGACCGTCAGCCAGCCCGCCCGGCTGCCGGCCTTCGCCTCCAGGTACCGCTCCCGGGAGTTCCAGGGGTCGCCGTAGGCCGGGTCGTAGGGGAACTCCTCCGGCGGGACGGCGGCCATCTCCAGCAGCGCCATCAGGAGGGCGGCGGCGTCGTCGGGCGGGAGGAGCCCGAGGTCGTCGAGGGCCAGCACGTGGGCGATGTCGGCCAGCCCGAACCCGTCGTGGAGCAGATAGGCGTCGGCCATCTCAGCCGCGAACCCGGCCGCCACGAGCTCCTCGCCTGCCGCCGAACCCAGCCGCCCGCCCAACCCGAGGAACTCGGGAGGTTCACCTGCCTCCCGCAACGCAAGCTCGGGAGGTTCACCTGCCTCCCCCAACGGAAACTCGGGCCCCTCGCCGGTCACGGTCGCGGCCCGGCCGTCACGGCAGTGCCGCCAGGGCGCTGGGGGAGCCGCCCGTCTGCAGGAAGACCACCGGCCCGGTGAGGCGCCCGGCCCGGGCCTCCGCAACGAGGGCGGCCATGGCCTTGGCGGTGAAGACGGGATCGAGGACGAGGCCCTCCGTGCGGGCGGCCAGCACCGCCGCCTCGTCCCCTTCCGGCGACGCCTTCCCATAGCCGGGCCCGAGGTAGCCCCCAAGGAGGCGTACGTCGGCCTCGGTGAAGACCCGGTCGGAGCCGAGCCGGGCCGCGCACCCTGTCGCCAGGCCGGCGATCCGCTCGACGCACTCCTCCGGCGGCCGGCTCACCGGGACCCCGACGACCTCGAACGAACTGCCGCTGCCGCGCCGGCCCTGGTCTGGGTCTGGGTCTGGGTCTGGGCAGGAATCGTGCCGCTTTTTCGGCACGATTCCTGCCCAGACGCTGGGGACGGGCCCGGTTCCGGTGTTCGGTTCAGCTCCGGCAGGGGCGGGGCGGGCGTCTGCAATGAGGCCCACGCCGGCGACGAGGCCGGCCTGGGTGCCGCAGGAGCCGGTGGCCACCACCAGCGTGACGGCGGCCAGACCGGCCTCGGCCAGCTGGTCGGACAGCTCCGCCGCGGCCAGGGCGTAGCCGACGGCGCCGACGGCGCTGGCGCCGCCGCGGGGGATCACGTAGGGAACCCGGCCCTCGGCCGCCAGCTTGGCCGCCACCTCCTCCAGGCGGGCGTCGACCGAGGTGCGATCCGGCGAGCCGGTGAAGATCACGTCGGCTCCGAACCGGCGGGTCAGGCGCAGGCCCAACGCCGGGGTGGCGGAGCCCGACGACCGCCCGGCCCCGCGGCCCGAGGCCCCCGGGACGGCGGAGCCCGACGACGGTCCTGCCCCGGGGCCGGCGGTCGCGGGCTCGGCCGGCGCCGGATCGGTGCCGTAGCAGACGGCTACGCAGCCCAGCCCGAGCCGCGCCGCCGCCGCCGCGGTCAGCTGGACGTGGTTGGAGCCCGAGCCGCCGCCGGTGACCAGAGTGTCGGCGCCCCGGGCGAGGGCCTCGCCGCAGAGGAACTCGAGCTTGCGGGCCTTGTTGCCGCCGAGGCCCAGGCCGGTCATGTCGTCCCGCTTGATCCAGACCTCGACCCCGACCGCCTGCGACAATCTCGGCGCCGGGAGCAGGGGGGTGGGGAGGGTGGCCAGGCGCGTTCGAGGGAGTCCTTCGCCGACCGCGCCAGCGTGGCGGGCGGACGGCTCCGGCTCGTCGGTGAGGGCGGGGCCGGGCGCCGAAGGGCCCGTCACGGGCGGGCCTCGCCGGCCCGTTCACGGTCGCCGAGGGACCCGAGGATCTCGTCGACGATCTCCGGGGCCTGCCCGACCGCCGCTTGCGGATCGAGCAGCTCGTCGAGGTCAGCGGGGGAGAGGACGTCAGTGATGGCCGGCACCGCCTCCAGGGCCTCCCGGAACGACCGGCCGGCCTCGATCCCGGCCATCGACGCCTCGTAGACGAGGCGGTGGGCCGACTGCTTGCCGACCGTGTCCGCCAGCGCCCCCATCACCCGCTCCGAGAACAGGTAGCCGCCGCCCCGCACGATGTTGGCGGCCATCGCCGCCGGATCGACGGTCAGCCCGTCCACCAGGCCCCGGGCCGACGCCAGGGAGGCGGCGGTCAGCCGGCACACCTCGGGGAAGGCGGCCCACTCGGCCTTCCAGGCCCGCCCGTCCCGCTCGTGCTCGACCACCATCGACTCGACGAGCACACCGGCCTCGGCCCGGACGAGCCGGGCCAGGGTCACGAGATGCTCGGAGCGCTCCGGATTCCGCTTGTGGGGCATGGTGATGCTGCCCACGGCCCCGGGCGTGAACGCCTCGAAGACCTCGCCGATCTCGGGCCGTTGCAGCTCCAGCACCTCGTTGCCGATCTTGCCCAGGGTGGCGGAGATCATCGCCAGCACCGACCCGAACTCGGCTATCCGGTCGCGGGCCGAGATCCACGGCCCCTCCGGCCGTCCGAGGCCCAGCACGTCGCAGAACCGGTCCTGCAGGGCCCGGCGCGAGCCGCCCCACAGCGAACCCGTCCCGGCCGCGCCGCCGAGTTGGCCGACGAGCCAGCGGCCGCCGCCGTCGCCGAGGCGCTCACGGTGGCGGCGGACCTCGGCCGCCCACACCGCCGCCTTGTAACCGAACGTGACCGGCAGGCCGGGCTGGCCGTGGGTGCGGGCGGCCATCGGCGTCGCCTTGTGG
>JAUZEX010000825.1 GCA_030838815.1 Actinomycetota bacterium | reverse complement strand
GGGCGGCACCCGGCTCAACGCCCCGGTGCAGTCCCTCGTCCCGACCGCCACGGGGACCGGCTACTGGCTGGTGGCGTCCGACGGCGGCATCTTCGCCTTCGATGCCCCCTTCCGGGGCTCGATGGGCGCAACCAAACTCAACCGGCCGATCTCCGGCATGGTCCGCTACGGCAACGGCTATCTCATGGTCGGCGGCGACGGCGGCATGTTCAACTTCTCGTCGTCGCCGTTCGCCGGTTCCCTCGGCGACAAGGCGCCGGCTTCGCCGGTCGTCGCGGTGGCGGCGCGGCCGTGAAGCGTCTCGTCCTGCTGCTGGTGATCGCCGGCGTCCTGCTGGGCCAGGGATCGGCGCTGAGGGCCCGTGCGACGGGAGACGATCCGGGTCCGGTCTACCTGTCGCAGAACGCCGTCACCACCGACTTCAACGGGCGCGAGGACAACATGGGCGGGCTCGCCGTCCAGCCCGACGGTAAGATCGTCGCCGCGGGAGCCGCCACCGGGGCCGATGGCATCCAGCGCTTCGGCGTAGCCCGCTACCTTCCGACCGGCACGCTCGACCCGACGTTCGGGGACGGCGGACGCGTCACCACGCTGATCGGGACGATCTCGTCGTCGGCCACCGCCGTCGCCCTCCAGTCCGACGGCCGGATCGTCGTGGGAGGCTACGCATCGGATCCCGACGGCTACGTCAGCCACGGCCTGCGCTTCGCCCTGGCCCGGTACCTGCCCGACGGGCGCCTCGACCCCGAGTTCCACCACCCGGAGCCGTGGACGGCCCTGACCGACGGCGGGCGGCCCGGCATGATCCGCGCCATCGCCATCCAGCCGGACGACAAGATCGTCGTAACCGGCGACGATGTCCGCACGAGCGCGATCGTGGCCCGCTATCTCCCCGACGGGCGCACGGACCCGAGCTTCGCCTCGCAAGGGACCTTCGCCGCCGTCGCCCGCTCCGTGTTGGTCCAGCCTGACGGGCGGATCATCACCGGCGGCTCGGTTGACGACATGACCGGAGACGCGGTCATCAACCGGTTCGAACCCAACGCCGCTCGCGACGGCATTCTCCCGCATCCGAAGTCACTGGACTTCGCCTCGCCCGACGCCCTCGCCCTCCAACCCGACGGCGCACTCGTCGCCGGCGGCGAGACCCACTGCGGCATCAGCTACTGCTTCGGCCTCGTCCGCTACCGCGCCGACGGCAACCTCGACACCGGCTTCGGCCGGGGCGGCGTGGCGTCGACATCGATCGGCACGCAGGCCTTCGTAAGGGCGGTCATCGTCCAGCCGGACGGCAAGATCCTGGCCATCGGAGCCGGCATGCCAGACCGGGATCTCGACTTCGTCGTCGCCCGATACCAGGCGGACGGCACCCTCGACTCCAGCTTCGGCGCCGGCGGTCTCGCCATCACGCACATCACCTCCCAGGGCGACCTGCCCGTCGGCGCCGTCATCAGCGGTAGGAACCTCATCGTCGGTGGCGACGCCGGCTACGGCGGGCCGACACGGTCCACCCGGGGCAGCGACTTCGCCTTGACCGGAACCCTCCTGCCCGGGGTGTCGGCGCCCGCGGCCACCACTGGCTCACCCGAACCGGGGTCGGGCCCGGTCCGCCCGCCCGGGCCGGGCCCCGGGGCCAACGTCGCGAGCGGGGCCGGGGCCGGGTACTGGGCCCTTGCGGCCGACGGGCACGTCTACCCCTTCGGCGCCGCCACCGCCTTCGGCAACGGCACCAACGGCGCCGTGGATCTCGAACCGAACCCCGCCGGCACGGGCTACTGGATCCTCAACGGCGCCGGCGCCGTCCAGGCCTTCGGTCAGGCCCGTGACCTCGGCGGCATCAACGCCAAGAGCCTGACCAAGAACGAGAAGCCGGCCAGCCTCTCGGCCCTTCCCAACGGTCGCGGCTACTGGATCTTCACCACCCGAGGCCGGGTCTTCACCTTCGGCGAAGCGCCCCAACTCGGCGACATGAGCCGGACCACGATCATGAGCCCCGTCCTCGACTCCGTGGCGACGCCGTCGGGCAAGGGGTACTACATGGTCGCCTCGGACGGGGGGATCTTCGCTTTCGGCGACGCCAGGTTCACCGGTTCGATGGGCGGGCAAAAGCTCAACGCGGCGGTCCAGAGCCTCGTCCCCGATGCGGACAGCTCGGGCTACTGGCTCGTCGCCAGCGACGGCGGCATCTTCGCCTTCGACGCCCCCTTCCGCGGCTCCATGGGCGGCACCAAGCTCAACAAGCCGGTGGTCGGGATGGTCCGCTACGGCGACGGCTACCTCATGGTCGGAGCCGACGGCGGCATCTTCAACTTCTCCAGCTCCGCCTTCGCTGGCAGCCTGGGCGACAAAACGCCCACATCCCCGATCGTGGCCGTGGCCGCACTGACCTGACCAAGCCCTTCCCGACGCCCCACCCCTGCCCCCCCTGCTCATTCCGGCCCGCTGGGGTCGTTGGACATCCAGTCAAGCCAGAAGCCCTGATGCCCAACGAACTCCCGGCCGGCGAAAAGTGCCGTGGTCACCGGGAAGATCCGGGGCGTGCGGCGGGTATTTGAATCATTTCTCGGAGTGGCGCACTCGCGGAAGGCTCGGACACCGCAAGTTGACGCCGGCGTCCGCCGGCCGTCACACGGGCCCGACGACGTTTCGGAGCGTTCGCCGGGACTCCTA
>JAUZEX010000711.1 GCA_030838815.1 Actinomycetota bacterium | reverse complement strand
TGACCAGGCCGGTGAAGATGAGCAGCGACCCTTTGAAGTAGCCCAGGCCGGCGGTGCGGTCCAGGAAGTCGGACAGGGTCGTCCCGGCGGTGCTCGTGGCGATGATGACGGTCCAGTACAGCGGGGGGTAGAGCTTCCTGGCCCGCAGCTGCGCCGTCACGGCGACGAGGAAGATGGCGATGAAGAAGAAGAAGCTGACCAGGTAGCCGATGTGGAGGGTCTGAGCGACCTCGTCCCCCCCGGTTTCCCCCAGCGTCGTCGCCGCGATCTTGAGGATCCAGAACAACGCCGTGACCTGCGGAAGCTTCTTCATGGAAATGGAACCTAATGCGCACAAAAGGAACAAAGTATGAGCAATTTCAGCGCATCGACAGCGCACCAACAGCCAGGGCTCAGTAGCGAAACGTGTGGCGTGGCGGCTTGAACCAGGGATCGAAATAGGTGGCGAACCGCAGGCGGGCCTCGGCGATCCGCCCGGCCGGGTCGTCGAGCAGGCGGCTCACGCCGTGGCCGAAGGAGAGCGCGTCGAGGTCGAGGCCGGCCAGGCGTTCGAGCGACACCTCCCAGGCGGCGGCGTCGGAGCCGATCGCGGCCGAGAAGCCGCCGAAGAGCGTGTCGGCGGCGAGGAGGACGCGCTGCTTGTCGACCGTCGCCACCACGCACGTTGAACCCGGCGTGTGGCCGGGGGTGTGGAGGACCTCGAGGGTCACCCGTCCGGCGGTGATCCTGTCGCCGTCGGCGAGGGCGCTGGTGGCCACCGGAGGGAAGGCCTGTCCGTAGAGGGGACCGGCGCAGGTGCGGACCGGGTCGCCGGCGGCGACGGCGGCGCGGTCGTCGGGGTGGAGCAGGATGGGAACGCCGGCGGTGGCCAGGATGGCGCCGCCGCCGACATGGTCGAAGTGGCCATGGGTTCCGACGACGGCCGTGATGTCGCCCGGGGCGACGCCGATGCGCTCGAGGTGGGCCTCGAGCGCCGCCGAGCCGAGCGGGGATCCGCAGTCGACCAGGATCGGGTCGCCGTCGAGGACGAGATAGGCGGCGGCGTCCCACGGATGGGTGATGCCGGCACCGGCGACCTGCCACAGGTGCTCGCTCAGCTGGACGGGCGCGCCGGGCGATCCTGCGCCGGCCGGCCCGGCGACGTCGGCGATGACGGTCATCAGGCCGCCGCTCTGTGCGGGTCCGGCTTCGAAGCCGCACGGCTCTCGGTGGGCGTGGGGCTGACCACGGTGACGGGCATCCGGCCGCCTGTTCATCGGGGGCCGGCGTGGACCGGGTCGGTCCCAGTGTGCGCCTAGCTGTCCACCGGCCGGCAGACGAACGCCGGTTTGGCGACCGGCGCCCGCTGGGGTCGCTCAGAGCACGAGATTGGTCGGCGGCTCACCCCGGGCGTAGAGCTCGATCTGCTGCGCCGCCACACCCCAGGCCCGGCGCCAGAGCCCGGTGACGCTGCCGGAGACGTGGGGGGTGATGATGACGCCCGGGGCGCTCCAGAGCGGATGGTCGGACGGGAGCGGCTCGGGATCGGTGACGTCGAGGATGGCGGCCAGTCGCCGGTCGGCCGTCTCGGCCACGAGGGCATCGGTCTCGACGAGCGGCCCCCGGCCGGCGTTGACGAGGACGGCGCCGTCCTTCATGGCGCCCAGAAACCCGGCGTCGACGAGATGCCTGGTCTCGGCCGTGAGGGGGAGGGCCAGGACGACCGCATCCTGGTCGGGCAGGATGCCCCGGAACTGGTCGCCGTCCAGCACGCCGGGGCGGGCGGTGCGGCCCACCAGGGTGACCGGGCCGGACAAGGGCTCGAGCATCCGCTGCAGGTGCAGGCCGATGTCGCCTGCTCCGAGCACGCCGATCGCCTTGCCCTCGAGCGAAGAGGTGATCTCGTACTCCCAGGCCCCGCGGGCCTGGGCGGCGGCGAAGGTGGGCAGCCGGCGGTAATGGGCGAGGAGACCGGCCACGACCCACTCGGCCACCGCTCGGCCGTGGGCGCCCCGGGCGTTCGAGAGGCGCACGCCCGGGGGCAGCCGTCCGACCCACTGGTCGTAGCCGGCGTTCAAGGTCTGGACCAGCTCGAGCCTGGGGAGCCCGTGCATGAAGGCGAGCGCTTCGGTCACTCCCGCCGCGTCGACGACCATGACGGTCGCCTCCCGCTGCTCGGCCGTCGGCGGCTGCGCGGCGTCGTACAGGAGCGCCCGGAGCTCGGCATGCGGCCCGATCGCCCGGAGCCCAGCCGGGTGCGGGACGAGGACCGTGAGCGTGTCCATCGGCTGACATCCTCCAGCTCATCGGCGCTGCATGAGGTTTGAACCTACGCGATCGCGGGATATGGCCGGCGACCACGGATGCCAGCATCGCTCCATGAAGGCCCGAACGCTTCCGTCCACCGGCGTCCGTACCGTCAACCTTCCCTCCGGCGAGCCGATTCCCGTACTGGGCATGGGCACCTGGCACATGGCCGAAGATCCCGCCCGCCGAGTCGACGAGATCCTCGCCCTCCGGACCGGCCTCGATCTGGGCCTGGCCCTGGTCGACACCGCCGAGATGTACGCCGACGGCGCCGCCGAGAGCCTGGTCGGGGAAGCCATCCGCGGTCGCCGGTCCGAGGTCTTCCTGGTCAGCAAGGTGCTCCCGTCCCTCGCCACCAGGGCGGCCACGGTCGCCGCCTGCCACGCCAGCCTCCGCCGCCTGCACACCGACTACCTCGACCTCTACCTGCTCCACTGGCGGGGTGCGACGCCGCTGGCGGAGACGCTCGAGGCCTTCGACGAACTCGTCGCCGCCGGCACGATCCGCTACTGGGGCGTCAGCAACTTCGACGTCGGCGACATGGTCGAGGTGACGGAGATCCCGGGCGGGGAGGCGGTGGCCACCGACCAGGTGCTCTACAACCTGGAGCGGCGGGGGATCGAGTACGACCTATTGCCGTGGTGCCGGCGGCGGAGCATCCCGATCATGGCCTACTCCCCGATCGAGCAGGGGCGGCTGCTGACTGACCGCGCGGTGCGCTCGATCGCCGCCGACCACGACTGCACGCCGGCCCAGGTGTGCCTGGCCTGGGTGCTGCGGCGGGACGGGGTCAACGCCATCCCGAAGGCCTCGACACCGGAACACGTGTGGGAGAACCGCCTGGCCCTCGAGGTGCGGCTCCGCCCGGAGGACTTCGTCGCCCTCGACCGGGCCTTCCCGCCCCCCGCCACCAAGGTGCCACTCCAGGTGCATTGACCGGCGGTATGCGCCACCTCTCCGCGCCCGTGCAGGGTGGCCGGCCCGGCGACCGGACCCCACCGAAGCCGGCGCCGCCCCCGCCGCCGTTCTGGCGGCGCTATCTGATCCCGGTCGGGCTCGTCCTGACCGGCTGGCTCCTGTTCGGCGCCCTGTCGAAACCGGCCAGCACCCTGCGCTACAGCGACTTCCTGGGGAAGGTCGAAGCGGGACAGGTGTCGGCCGTCACCATCCGCTCCGACGGCGGAATCACCGGGCAGCTGACCGCCCCGCCCGGCGAGCGGCGGGACTTCCGCACCACCGCCCCGTCCGGCGCCGTCACCGACCGGGACCTGCTTCCCCTGCTGCGGGACCGGAAGGTGGCCATCACCGCCAAGGGTGCGGGCAGCGCCTTCTGGGCCGTCGTCGTCTCGTTCCTGCCCACGCTGTTGCTGGTCGGCTTCTTCGTCTGGATGGGCCGGCGCAGCGCTGACCAGATGGGCGGCATCGCCGCCCTCGGCCGCAGCCGGGCCAAGCTGTTCGACGGTTCCCGCCCCTCCACCACCCTGGCCGATGTCGCCGGCTACGACGGCGTGAAGCAGGAGGTGATGGAGGTCGTCGACTTCCTCAAGGACCCGGCCAAGTACCGCCGGGCCGGAGCGGCGGGGCCGAGGGGTGTCCTCATGACCGGCCCGCCCGGTGTGGGCAAGACGCTGCTGGCCCGGGCCGTGGCCGGCGAGGCGGGCGTCCCCTTCTTCTCCGTCTCCGGCTCCAGCTTCGTGGAGATGTTCGTCGGCGTCGGCGCCTCCCGGGTGCGGGACCTCTTCACCGAAGCCCGCAAACGGGCGCCGGCCATCGTCTTCATCGACGAGATCGACGCCATCGGTGGCCGCCGGGGCTCGAACGTCTACGGCAGCAACGACGAGCGCGACCAGACGCTCAACCAGCTCCTGGCCGAGATGGACGGGTTCGACCCTACGGCCGGCGTCGTCGTCATGGCCGCCACCAACCGGCCCGAGATCCTCGACCCGGCGCTGATGCGGCCCGGCCGCTTCGACCGCCACGTCGACGTCCCCCTCCCGACGCTGGGCGACCGGGAGGCGATCCTGGCCGTCCACACCCGGGACAAGAAGCTCGCCCCGGACGTCGACCTGCGGGTCGTGGCCCGGGGCACGCCGGGGTTCAGCGGCGCCGACCTGGCCAATCTGGTCAACGAGGCGGCCATCCACGCCGTGCGGGCCGGCCGGGACACGATCACCGCCGCCGACTTCGACAGCGCGCGGGAGCGGATCGTCCTCGGCCGCCGGGAAGGATCGAACGTGTTGCTCCCGGAGGAGAAGGTGGCCGTGGCCGTCCACGAGTCGGGCCATGCCATCGTGGCCGCCCTCTGCCCGAACGCCGAGCGCGTCTCCAAGGTGACGATCCTGCCCGCCGGCTTCGCCCTCGGCTTCACCGAGCAGCTGCCGGAGGTCGAGCGGCGCCTCTACACCGAGCGCTATCTGCGGGATTCGCTGGCCGTCCGCCTCGGGGGCCGCGCCGCCGAACTGGCGGTGTTCGGAGAGGCGTCGACCGGGGCGGCCAACGACCTGGCCGGCGCCACCGACCTCGCCACCCGCATGGTGGTGGAGTTCGGCCTCTCGCCCGCCCTCGGGCCCGTCGGCTACTCCCCGGACGGGCCGGGCCATCTCGGCCCCCAAGGCCCCCGCCGGCTCTGGTCGGAGGGCACGCAACGAGTCATCGACACCGAGGTGGCCCGCTTGGTCCGGGAAGCCGAGGACCGGGCCACCGACCTCATCACCGGCCACCGCTCCGCCCTCGACGCCCTCACCGACCGCCTCCTGGAGCAGGAGATCGTCGACGGCGCCGAGGTCTACGCCCTTCTCGGTGGGGAGCGCGTGCCCGCCCCGGCCGTGAAGGGCTGACGGTGGTCAGGCGGCCGGCAGCCGCAGGCGGACTTCGGCGCCGCCCCCGGGCCGGTTGACGGCCGAGATGTGTCCGCCGTGGGCGGCGGCGATCGTGGCCGTGATGGCCAGCCCGAGGCCCATGCCGCCGCCATGGCCGGGATCGCGGGTGAACCGTTCGAAGGCCCGGGGCAGCACCGTGGCCTGGAAGCCCGGCCCGTCGTCGACGACGCTGAGGTCGACGAGGGAGCGGTGTTCGTCGACGGACACCGTCACTTCCGAGGCCGCGTAGCGAACCGCGTTGTCGAGCAGGTTGAGGACGGCCCGCTGCAGCGACGACTCGTCCCCGTTGACGACGGCGTTGCCCTGGCAGTGGATCTGCACGTGCCGGTTCTCGGCCCGCCGGGAGATGGCCCGCACGGCCCGCTGCACCAGCGTCTCGAGGTCGACGGGCGTGTCGCCGCCGACGAGGGTGCCGCTGCGGGAGCGGGCCAGGACCAGGAGGTTGTGGGCCAGCCGTTCGAGGCGCTCGACCTCGTCGAGCACCGAGTCGAGGGCGTCCCGCAGATCCGGGTCGGCGCCGGCCTGGCCCCGGGCCAGCTCCAGCTCACCCCGCACGATCGAGATCGGGGTCCGCAGCTCGTGGCTGGCGTCGTCGAGGAAGGCCCGCTCCCGGGCGGCGGCGTCCTCGATGCGCTCCAGCATGGCATTGAGGCGGGTGGCCAGGGCGAGCAGTTCGGCGCCGCCGCCGGTGATCTCGAGCCGCTCACCGGGCTCCCGGGCCGAGATGGTGTCGGCCCCTTCGATCATCGACTGGACGGGCCGGAACATGGCGCCGGTGACCAGCCAGCCGCCCAGCGCCACGGCCGCGGCCAGGATGGGCAGGCCCACCGCCAGGGCCCGCTCGAGGTCCGACTCGAGACGTCGAGGTTCGTCGAAGCTCGTCGCAGTGGCGAGGACGACAGGGCCGTTCCCGGTCGTCACCCGGAGGGCCATCACCCGGACCGGCGCCGTCCCCCCGCCGGCGTTGACGAGGCTGACCCGGCGCCCGATCCGGCGGCCCGACCCGGCCACGGTTGCCGCGCTGGCCGGCGGGAGCAGCGGACGGTCGTCGCCGAGGTAATGGGAGGTGGCCAGGATCCGCCCGTCCGCATCGAGGACCTGGGCGATGGTGTCGGACGGGGGGTGCAGCTCCGCCACCGGTCCGGAGATCACGCCCGGCCCCTCGGCCGAGACCCGGGCCGCCAGTTCCGTGGCCACCGGTATCAGGCCCTCGTCGATGGCGTTGGCCAGCTGCCGGCGGGCCTGGTGGAGCAGCAGCGCGCCGAAGCACGCCGCCACGATCGTGGTGGTGAGACCGAAGATCAGGGCGAGTCGGGACCGGAGGGTGCGGGGCCGGTTGCGAGCCAAGCGGGCCCAGTATGCGGAACGCCGGTGAACAAGTTCCAAAGGGCGGAGTTCTGAACCCCGCCCCAGGCATTCAGAACTTGCTCACAGGTTGCAGTGCATCCTCCCGGAGGTAGGCGGTCCGTCCCCCTGGAAGAAGAGGTCCATGCTCCCCGAAACCCTCACCCCCGAACGCCCTGCTTCGGACGGCGCGACCGTCACGGCGGCGGACAAGGGGATCAGCGCGCAAGCGCGGTCCGTGACGGACCTCGACCGGGTTCTCGACCGGCTGGCCAAGCGGGACTCGGTGGAGGGCGGAACGCTGCTCGACCTCGGCTGCGGGATGGGCGGGTTGGCCAACCACACCGGCTCCCGGCTCGGCCTCACCGAGCTGATCGGTGTGGACCTCGACGCCGAACGGCTGAAGGCGGCCGCCGCCCGTGGCGTCCGGCCCCTCCTCCTCGATCTCAACGACGAAGGTCTGCCGCTGGCCTCCGGCTCGGTGGAAGTGGTCACCTGCTTCGGCCTGCTGGCGTACCTCACGCTCTACGACAACACCCTGTCGGAGGCCGCCCGGGTGCTGGACGACGGGGGCTGGCTGATCATGTCGATGCCGAATCTCGGCAGCTACGGCAACCGGCTGGCGCTCCTCTTCGGGTACCAGCCCCACGCCGTCGCCGTCTCGCACCACCGCCAGGCCGGGACGATCGGCCGGCACCGCGATCCCAAGACGAGCGCCAACATGCCGCCGCTCCTCCACGGCGCCACGCTGCGCTGCATGCGCGAGCTGCTCGGCGACTACGGCTTCGAGACGGAGATGGTCCGGGGCTTCGCCCCCGGCCCCCGCCGCCGGAGGCTG
>JAUZEX010000705.1 GCA_030838815.1 Actinomycetota bacterium | reverse complement strand
AGACCGAGGGGGCGTCACCGTCGGCGGGGACGGCCGGCGGACCGGCGGGGACGGCCGGCGGCACGGTGGTTGTCGTGACCGGCTTGGGCGGAACCGGCGTCGTGGGCGGCACGAGGACGGGAATGGGATCGGGCACGGGGTCCACGACGACGGGAGGGGCGGTGGTCGTGGTGGTTCCGTCCACCGGCGGGGTCGGGTCGACCACCGGAACGGTCGTGGTGGTCGTCGTGGGATCGGCGACGGGGGTGGCCGGCGGGGCGGCGACCTCGGTCGGAGAACCGGTGAAGGGAAGGGGCAGGTCGTGGCCGGCGGCGAACCCGCCGGTGGCGAACAGCACCATGGCGCTGAAGAACCGGAACAACAGTTTCCAGGGGAACATGGGGACCTCCTCGTCGGCCGTAGGGCCGACCGGTGTCTGCGGACACAGGGACGGGGGCGGCCAAACCAACGACCGCGGCCCCGGTCGCCAGAGAAATTCGGCGGACGGGTGGGCGGCCCTGCGCGCTTGAGAGTGACTTGAACCGCGCTTGAAAACCGGCGGTTCCCCCCGATGGGCCCCGATCTCAGCCGGCGGTGTCCCGCTCCTTGGGGGCGGAGCGCTCCGCTTTGCGGCGGATCTGGTTGTAGGTGGCGGTGAGCCCCATCGCCTTGCGCATGTCGAAGACGGTCTGCTTCACCTCGGCCCTCGTCTTCTCCGTTCCCTCCACGATCAGCCGGTCGACGAGGCCGGAGTCGGCGTCGAAGCGGGCCCGCCGCTCCCGCATGGGATCGAGGAAGGTGTTGATGGCCGCGGCCAGCTTCTCCTTGACCTCGACGTCGCCGACCTTCCCTTCCCGGTAACGGGTTTTGAGGTCCTCGACCTCGCCCCTGTTCGGGTTGAACACGTCGTGGTAGATGAACACCGGGTTGCCCTCCACCGTCCCGGGGATGTCGGCCCGGATCCGCTTCGGGTCGGTGTACATGTTGGAGACCTTCTTGCGGACGGCGGCTTCGTCGTCGGACAGGTAGATCGTGTTGCCGAGGCTCTTACTCATCTTCCCCTGCCCGTCGGTGCCGACGAGCGTCGGCACCTCGGCCATGAGGAAATCGGGCTCGGGGAAGACCGGCCCGTACAGGTTGTTGAAGCGCCGGGCGATCTCCCGCGTCACCTCGACATGCGGGACGTTGTCCTTCCCCACCGGGACGACGTCGGCCTTGACGCACAGGATGTCAGCCGCCTGCAGCACCGGGTAGCCGAGGAGGCCGTAGGGCATCTCCTCCTTCTTGGCGTCGCGGGCCATCTCCTTCAGGCTCGGCATCCGCTCCAGCCGCGGCACCGTGACGAGGTTCTGGAAGATCGTGTTGATCTCGCACACCTCGGGAATGGCCGACTGGAGGTAGAACGTGGCCTGGTCCGGCTCGATGCCGGCGGCGAGGGAGTCGAGGACCATCATCCGGGCGTTGGCCGCGACCTCGGCGATGTCCTCCTTGCTGTTCTTCGTCGTCAGCATGTGGAGGTCGGCAATGATGAAGAAGCTCTCGTACCGGTGCTGGAGCTCGACGCGGTTCTTGATGCTGCCGACATAGTGGCCGACGTGCAGCTTGCCGGTCGGCCGGTCTCCGGTCAGCATCCGCTTGGGGGGCATCTCCTCATGCTACGGCCTGAGGTCCGCAACCCCCGGAGCAATACCGGCGCGCTGACGCCGGCGGCGGCGAGCCCGTAGGCCAGCTGCCCGATCCCGACGCGCTGCGGGTGCAGCAGGATGACGGCGAAGAAGTAGGGGTACCCCGCCGCCACCACGGCGGCCCATTGCGGCTCGACGGCCAGAGTGGCGAAGGCGAGGAGGGTGACTGCGTACCACGGTTGGACGGGCGACACCGCCAGCAGCAGCGTTCCCATGATCACCGCCGCCCCGACCGGTGCGGACGGCCGTCGAACCCACACCCACGCCAATGCCGCCACTAGAGCCAGTCCCGAGACGCCGCCGGCGGCCACGCCGCCCGGGACCCGCAGCGCCCCGGCCACGAGATACCGGCCGGCCCCGTCGTAGTGCTCCTCCCGGAGATACCCGGGCAGGAAGCCGATGACCTTGGTGCCCACCCGCAGGACGTGGGGCAGGTACCCTCCCACGGCCACCGCCGATGCCGCTCCCCCGATGCGGAGCAGCGCCCGCCCCCGCCGGCCCGGCATCGCCGCCACCACAGCCAGGACGAGCAACGCCGGATACAACTTGACCAGCGCCGCCACCCCGATGAGCGCGCCGGCGGCGAGCTCCCGACGCGCGGGCGAAGCGCGCAGCCGTTCTCGGGTCATTCCGTCCCGCTCCGGCGGCACGATATGACCCGAGATCCGTTGGGCGGTCGGGCCCTCGGTCGGGGCGAGTCCGGCACTGCCCTCGCCCGGCCGGACGGGCGGCGAGGCCACGGCCAGCGCGGCGACACTGAGGAGGATGGCAAGGCCGTCGACGTGGCCGTTGTTGACGATTTCCAACGCCGGTGCGGGGCAGAGCGCGTAGAGGGCGCACCAGCGGGGGTCCTTCCCCTGCCGGCGCAGCGCCAGAGCCAGCAGCGCCACCACCGCCACATCGGTGACGAGCCCGGCGACCTGCCAGGGCTTGTGGCGGGCGCCGATTCCGCTCACGCGGTAGACGGCGGCGAACCACGCCTCGGCGGCCGGCGGGTAGATCGTGTGGACCGCCGACCGGTTGATGCGGGTGCAGCCCTCCGGCCGGTAGGCCAGCGGGCAGGGCTGCACCGCGGGCCACAGCCACGGCTCCCGAAGCGCAGTCAGGGATTCGGAGCCCGGCGCGTACCGGTAGGGATCGATGCCCGCCGCCTGCACGCGTCCGTCCCAGGAGTAGCGGTAGAAGTCGTCGGTTGTCGTCGGGGGCCCGGCCAGCGCCGCCAGTCGCAGGGCGATGGCCACCACGAAGATCAGCGGGACGGCCGCCCGCCGCGGCATCCGCAACGCGGCTGCCACCGCCGCAATCCACGCCGCGGCCCATGCGCTCAACTCCGCCAGGAGCCACCAACGCTCCGCCAGCAGCGCTCCCCCGCGGGCGATGTGCGCCGAGACCGCCACGCCCAGCGCTCCAGCGCAGAGAAAGACGAGCCATCCTGCGGGCGGAGTCCGAGTTGCCGTGACCACGCGCAAGGCCGGGGCGGTGGGCGCCGTCGGCCGGCCGTCCTCGATGGTCGTCATGCGGTGGCGGCGATCGCGGTCCGCTGCGGGGCGTGGGCGAACTCCGCCATTCCTTCCTCGAAGCCGATCCCGGCCATGAAACCCAGCTCTTCCGCGGCCTTGCGGGGAGAGGCGACGATGTGGCGGACGTCGCCGGGGCGCCAGCCGCCGTTGATCATCGGGCGGGGGGCGTTTGGGCCAAAGGCGTCGGTCAGCGCGGTGGCCATGTCGAGCACGGTGTGGGGGGTGCCGCTGGCGATGTTGTAGGCGCCGGATGCCACGTCGGCGCAGAGGGCGAGGACGTTGGCCCGGGCGACGTCGCGGACGTGGACGAAGTCGCGGGTCTGGCCGCCGTCCTCGAACACCAGGGCGGGCCGACCGGCGGCCAGGGCGCTGCGGAAGATCGACGCCACACCGGCGTAGGGGGTGTCGCGGGGCATCCGGGGTCCGTAGACGTTGTGGTAGCGCAGCGCCACCACCGTCGCACCGGCGGCCCGGCCCCAGAGCGAGCAGAGGTGTTCCTGGTGGAGCTTCGTGGCCGCGTAGACGTTGCGGGGATCGGCGGGGGCGCTCTCCTCGACCGGCGTCCAGGTCACGCTTTCCGGGCACCCCGGGCGGGGGCAGCCCGGCTCGAAGCACCCGGCCTCGACGTCGGCGGCGAGCCGGGCGGCAGGCGCCACCGGGCCGTGCACGGCACAGAGGGCCAGGCCTTCCCCGTAGACGACCATGCTGCTGGCCAGGACCAGCCGGCCGCCGAAACCGTTGCGCCACAAGGCTTCGAGGAGCACGGCGGTGGCGGTGTCGTTGCCGGCGACGTAGCCGGTCACGTCCCCGAAGTCGACCCCGAGCCCCACCTTGGCCGCCTGGTGGCACACGGCGTCGACGCCGTCGACGGCCGCCCCCGCCACTGCCGGGTCCCCGAGATCGCCGACCAGCAGCTCGGCTCGCCGATCGAGACCCCCGGCCGCCACGCCGCCCCCCGCCGTGCCGTCCGCCGCCGCGCCGTTCGCCGTCGCGGCCGGGCCGTGGACCGAAGGGTCGAGGGAGTCGACGACCCGGACGTCGGCGCCGCCGTCGAGCAGCGCCTCGACGATGTGCGAACCGATGAAGCCGGCACCGCCGGTCACGAGAACCCTCATGCGGTCAGGGCCGGTTGGCGTCGGGGGCGGCCGGTGAACCTCCCGAGTGCAGCGGCAGGCGGACGGTGAAGCGGCAGCCCGGACCCTGGTTGTGGACGCTGATCTCGCCGTGGTGGGCCTCCACCAGGCCCCGGGCCACGGCCAGGCCGAGGCCGCCGCCGCCGCCGCCGTCGCCCGGCGTCCGGGCGGCGTCGCCGCGGTAGGCCATCTCGAACACGGAGTCGAGCTCCCGCTCCGGGATGCCGCCGCAGGCGTCCTGCACCGACACCTCGGCCGCCTCGCCGTTGTCGGCCAGCCCGGCGGTGATGACCACGACGCCGCCCGGGGGCGTGTGGCGGATGGCGTTGTCGAGGAGGTTCCGGACCACCCGCACCATCTCCGGCGTCGACAGCTCCACCACCGGCGACGGCTCCCCGACCTCGCCCCGCAGGTCGATTCCCTTGGCCGAGGCGGCGATGGCGGCCCCGGCCACGGCGTCGCCGACCAGCTCGTCGAGCGCCACTGACTCGATGTCCAGCGCCAGCGCCCCCGACTGGATGCGGGACAGCTCGAACAGGTCGTTGACGAGCCCGGCCAGGCGGTCGATCTCCCGTCTCATCGTGGCGTAGTAGCGGGCCACCGTCTCGGGGTCCTCGACGACCCGGTCCTCCAGCGCCTCGACCATGGCCCGCACCCCGGCCAGCGGCGTGCGGAGATCGTGCGACACCCATGCCACCAGCTCCCGCCGGCTCCGCTCCAATGCCGTGGCCTGCCTCTGGGCCTCCGACAGTCGGGCCGACGTCTCCTCCAACTGGGTGGCCAGGACGGCCAGCTCCCCCGGGGCCGATCCCCGCGGCGCAGGACCCGAACCGGGTCGAGGGCCGGCGTCGGGCCCCGTCTCGCCCAGGCGGCGGGCCATCTCCCCCACCGATCGACTCGCCCCGGCCACCCGGCGGCCGAAGACCACCGCGACGATCAGTCCCACCGTGCCGGCGCTGATCAGCACGACCCACAGCACGGCCAGGTCGTGCTTCATGATGAACATCTGCGACGAGGCCCAGGCCACCCCGATGGCCACGGCCAGCACTGCGGCCAGGGCGGCCACCGCGGCCTGCACACCGATCGTCGCCCGCCGCAGGGCGAAGAGCAACAGGCCGGCCACGACGCCGGCCACCGCCGCGGCCACACTGGAGTAGACGACGAGGCGGGCGGCGTCACCCCCGGTGAACCCGCCGGCTGCGGCCGCCCCGACGGCGCCCGCCAGCCCGGCGACACCGACGGCGACCGGCGTCCACCACGGCGGGGTCCGGAGCGTCACGGCTCGAACCGGTAGCCGACGCCCCACACGGTCGTCACGTAGCGGGGAGCGGAGGGATCCGTCTCGATCTTCTCCCGGAGCCGGCGGATGTGCACGGTGACGGTCGAGGTGTCGCCGTAGCTGAAGCCCCACACCTGCTCCAGCAGCTCCTCCCGCCGGAAGGCGCGCCGGGGATGTTGCATGAGATAGGCCAGGAGGTCGAACTCCTTGGCCGTCAGCGCCACCAGATCGCCACCGAGCCGGGCCTCGTGGGCCGTGACGTCGAGCTCCAGCCCGCCGGCCCGCAGCACCGCCGGGGTCTGGGCCACCGGCGCCAGCGGGCCCGACGCCCGGCGGAGCACGGCCTTCACCCGGGCCGTGAGCTCCCGGGGCGAGAACGGTTTGGCCACGTAGTCGTCGGCGCCGAGCTCGAGACCGATGATGCGGTCGGTCTCTTCCCCGAGGGCGGTGAGGATGATGACGGGGACGGGTGCCGCCGCCCGCAGCCGCTTGCAGACCTCGAGGCCGCCCAGGTTGGGCAGCATCAGATCGAGCACCACCAGCTCCGGCGGATCCGACAGGGCCCGCTCCAGCCCGCTCACGCCGTCGGTGGCGATCTCCACCTCGTAGCCCTCGCGGGCCAGGTACCGGCCGACGACCTCGGCCACGTTGGGGTCGTCTTCGATGATGAGCACGCGGGCGGCCACCGGAGGAGCATCCATCACGGTTCCGATGATCGCCAGCCGCGACGACGTTGTCCCTCCGCTCCGGGCTTGTTCATCGAATTGTGAGGACCTCGGCAGAACCCTGTAAGCGGCGGCGGGTTACAAACGATCCGTGCCCGACCTGATCATCCCCGTCCTCGACGAAGCGGCCGCCCTGCCGCCGCTCCTCGCCTCCATCCCGCCCGGCTACCGCCCGATCGTGGTCGACAACGGCTCCACCGACGGCTCCGGCGACATCGCCCGCGCCGCCGGCGTCCGCGTCGTCGTCGAGGCCCGGCCCGGCTTCGGCTCGGCCTGCTGGGCGGGCCTGGTCGCCTGTGATCCGGACGACGGCGTCGTGTGCTTCATGGACGGCGACGGCTCCCTCGACCCCGCCGACCTGCCGGCGGTGGCCGGGCCGGTGCTGGCCGGACG
>JAUZEX010000693.1 GCA_030838815.1 Actinomycetota bacterium | reverse complement strand
GCGAACTCGGCCCGGCCGGGCACGATAGGTTGGGGATCCGGGCCCCTGCCGTCGAGGTCGGTCGGCGAAATACGGGGCTCGCTCGGGGGGAGGCGGCGCTCAGCCAACATGGGCACTCCTGCGCGCCGTCTTGTGGCGGGCACTGGGGGCCCCGGGCCGCCCGGCGTGGGCGGCGACGAGGTCGTCGTAGAGATCGGCAAGGTTGGTCACGTGGCGGCCCAGCGGATGCACCTCGCCGATTCCCGCCCGGAGCCGTTCCCACAGGCCCGGTGTCCCGACGGCCCGTTCGATCGTGTCGGCCAGGCTGTGCGCGTCACCGGCCCGGAAGTGCAGGCCGTCGACGCCGTCGGTCACCTTCTCGGCCATGCCGCCGATGTCGCTGCAGATCACCGGCCGCCCGTGGGCGAACGCCTCCTGGATGACGAGCGGCGCGTTCTCCCACCAGATCGACGGGACCACCACCCAGTCCACCGCCCGCATGAGGGCAGGGAGTTCGTCGGGGCGGTAGCGGCCCATCAGGGTGATGTCGTCGCCGGCGGTGTCGAGCAGGGAGCGAAAGAGGGCCTGGAACTCCTCCGGCTGGTGCTCGATGTTGGCGCCGTGGAGCCGTAGCGTCGGGTGCACCGCGTCGAGGATCGGAGGACCGGCCATCCGGCGCTCGGCCAGGAGTTTCATCGCCTTCATCAGGACGTCGGCGCCCTTGAAGGCGGTGAACTGGCCGAAGTAGCCGATGCGGGCCCGGTTCGGGCGCCCGGCGTCCTGTTCCTCGTTGCGGTCGGGCCCGCGGTCGGGGACGGCGGCGAGCGGCGGGCGGCCGTTCTCCTCGACGGTGATGCGGGCGGGGTCGATGCCCCAGTCGACGTAGCGCTGGGCCAGGAACCGGCTGGGGGACAGGAACCGGTCGACCACGCCGAGGTGCGACTTGATGAAACGCTCCCGGAGGAAGAACTCCTGTGGGGGGATCGCCGGGAAGCACTCGTGGCACCGACGGGGGGAGGCCCCGAGGCACCGCTCCCCGGTGGTGCGGAACATCTGCCCGTTGTTGTGGCAGATCGGCACGTACTCGTGGAGGGTGTAGACGATGGCCGAGTCGGGCAGCGTCCGGCGTGTCTCCCGCAGGATGTCGTAGCCGAGGAACAGCGTGTGCTGGAAGTGCACGACCTCGGGCCGGTAGGCGGCGAGGAAGTCCCGGTAGAACTTGGTGTAGACGTCCTTGTTGCGCGACGTCGACAGGAACCAGTCGTAGTCCTCGATGTCGGTGTGGAAGAAGTACTGGTTGGGGTCGCCTCCCACGGGCTCCAGCAGGGTTCCTTCGTGGACCCGGCCCGAACGCGACACCGGCGGACCGGTGCGGGCCAGGAGCAGGGGGTCGTAGCGCCCCGAGTCCCGCATCGCCCCGTACAGCTCGAGGGCGTAGGTCTCGGCCCCGCCGGGCATGACCGCCGGATGGTTGTGGACGACGTAGAGCACCTTCGGCACGGGGTGGATCTCCTCAGTTGTCGAGGGCGAAGAGGGCACAGGTGTCCTCCCGGTCGAGGACGAGCCGGCCTCTGCCCTCCAGGTGACGGCGGAGGCCGGCGTAGTAGTCGAGCCACCACCGGGCGGTGGCCGGGAACAGCACGAACCGGGCGCCGTGGCGCCAGAGCTCATCGAGGTGGGCGACGGCGGCCGCACTGTCCTGCGGGTGGTATCCGGCCCAGCGGCCGTCGGCGCTGCGGGGGTAGTGCCAGCCGATCCGGCCGTCGAGGTCGACGAGGCTCTCGTCCCCCCGGCTGGCCACCGCCACCACGGACCCGACCGGCACCAGCGTGCGTACGAGCGCCTTGACCCGGCTGACGAGCCGGACGTAGTCGGCGGCGGGAACGGCGTCGCCCGCCGCCACCGGGACCTCGGTGGGCAGGTTCTCGTGGCTCTGGCCGTCCGGCGTGACCGGGCCCGAAGCGCTCGGCTGCGTCGGGCCCCACGTGGGAGTACCGCCCGCCGCCGGCGGCGGGCGGAGCTCCTCCAGCCGCCGGAGCACCTCGCGCTGGCCGGCTCGCGTCAGCCCCCGGAGGGCGGCGCACTCGGCCTCGAGGGCCGCCAGCCGCTCGGCTAGGGCGTTGATGACGGCGGCCTGCTCGTCGACGCGGCGGCCGAGTTCGTCCTCGGTGCGGCGCGAGCGGGGGCGGGCGGGGGCCTTCGAAACTGTCACGGGCGGGCTCCGGGAGCGAGGGAGAAGACCGCGCAGTCGTCGGCCGCGGCCAGCTCGCGGTGGTGGCGGCGCAGGTGACCGGCAAAGGCGGAGTAGTGGTCGAGCCACCACCGGGAGTGCCCCGGGACGGCCAGGTGGGTGGCGCCCCGGCGCCGGACGGCGTCGAGGGCCGTGATCGCCTCGGCGCTGTCGGCCGGGTGGTGCCCGGCCCAGACACCGACATCGTCGGCGGGAAAATGCCAGCCCGTGCGTCCCGGCAGATCGAGGAGGTCGTCGTCGCCCCGGCTCACCACCGCCACCGTCGACCCCGCCGGCGTCACGGAGCCGACGACCGCCCGGACCCGGCCGACGA